>JANXAX010000027.1:3233-15419 GCA_025062175.1 Anaerolineae bacterium
GACTATTGATTGATCAAGTGAGCCAAGTAGCCGGCCCCGAAGCCGTTGTCGATGTTGACCACACCCACGCCTGGGGCACAGCTGTTCAGCATTGTCAGCAGAGCGGCGATACCTCCCAAACTAGCGCCATAACCGATGCTGGTGGGCACGCCGATCACCGGACGGTTTACCAATCCAGCCACCACACTGGTCAAAGCTCCCTCCATGCCTGCCACCACAATCAGCACGCTGGCCTTAAACAGGCGCTCCTGCTGATCCAGGAGGCGATGGATACCTGCCACACCGACATCGTACAGCCGCTCCACCGGACTGCCCAGCGTCTCAGCGGTCACGGCGGCCTCTTCAGCCACCGGAATGTCGGCCGTGCCGGCGCTTACCACCAAAACGGTGCCACGTCCGCTACGCGGCATCGGTTGACCGAGAAACAGCATCCGCGCGGTCGCGTAATAAATCGCTTCGGGAAAGGTCTGTCGGACGACATCCGCCACTTCGGCACTGGCGCGTGCCGCCAACACACGTCCCTCCCGCGCACGAATGCGCCCGACGATCTCGACAATTTGCTGAGCTGTTTTGCCGGGACAGAAGATCACCTCCGGGAAACCCTTCCGCAGTGCGCGATGGGTGTCCACGCGCGCAAAACCCAGATCCTCGTACGGAAAACCGCGCAGCCGCTCGAGCGCTTCCTGGACACTCAGCTCACCATTGCGCACCTGTTCTAACAGGCTGTACAGCCATTCCAGTGCCATTTTGACACACCCACCCCATTTTTATTTGGACAGGACTCGACACAATATCCCACTATATCATGTATAGGCACGGGGAAAAAGTTCGCCCAACACTCCGGGGACGTTAAACAAGCACTTGAGCTACTCAAACCTGCCCAGACAGAGGGTAAAACAAAGCGGATAGCTCAATGTTCTCGAAGTTCTACCGATTGATCCATTGACAATAAGGTTTGTTCGTATTATAATGCATCATACAGGTCATACCAGTCTAAGTCACATCACAATCCAACCCGTGCCCTAGGGTATCCTATCGGATGATGTAACATCCCTATTTCTGCGAAAGGGGACGCACTTATGGTAGAGACAACAGTTATGGATGATGTCATCGCCCGCTTCAAGCCGGCAGTGCACCGCTTCTGGAAGCGCCCAGCACCGATCATCACCCGCGCAGAGGGCGTCTATCTCTGGGATCAAGACGGCAAGCGCTACTTGGATGGCTCCGCCGGGTCATCGGTGGTGGTCAACATCGGCCATGGGGTGCAAAGTGTGATTGACGCGATGTACGAACAGGCACGTAAGGTCTGCTTCGCTGCCCCGCATGTCTTCTCGAACGAGCCTATGCTGGAATTGGGACAGCTGGTGGCCAGCCATGCCCCTGGGACGATGAAAAACAACTGTCGTACCTGGTTTGGTTGTACCGGCACCGATGCTGTGGACTCAGCGGTGCGTCTGGCCCGCCTGTACTACGTGCACACCGGTAAGCCGTCCAAGTACGCTGTCATCGGGCGATGGCGCGGTTTTCACGGCAACAACATCGCCGTGGCCGGCATTCACGGACACACTTTTCGCCGTCGCTATTACTACCCCATGTACGTCAACTTTCCCAAAATCCCCCCGGCTTATTGCTACCGGTGTCCTTTCGAGAAGACCTACCCAGATTGTAAACTGAAGTGCGCACGCCAGTTGGAGACGGAAATCCGTCAGCAAGGTCAGGAAAACATCGCCGCGTTTATCGCCGAGCCGGTAGTGGGCGCCGCTTTGGGTGCCGTGCCGGCACCGCCCGGCTACTTCGAGGTCATCCGGGATATCTGCGACCGTTACGATGTTAAACTAATCGTAGACGAGGTGATGACCGGTTGGGGACGGGTCGGTTACTGGTTCGGCATTGAAGCGTGGGGTGTCACGCCGGATATTATTGCCACGGCAAAGGGGATGACCTCGGGCTATACCCCGTTGTCGGCCACCATCGCCAGCGAAGAAATGTGGCAGGTGATCGAAGACACCGGGCATCCCTTCCTCGCTGGCCATACGCTTAATGAAAATCCTGTCTCCTGTGCCGTCGCCGTCGAGGTGATCCGTTACGTGGAAAAGCACAATCTCGTCGAGCGTTCACGCGAGATGGGGGAATACCTGCTCAGGCGCCTGAAGGAGCTGCTTGAGTTCGACATCGTCGGCGACGTGCGTGGCATGGGGATGATGTGCGGCCTCGAATTCGTCAAGGATAAGAAGACCAAGGAACCTTTCGATCCACAGTTGAGAGTGGCCGCGCGTTTCCAAGCGGAAGCTCTGGAACGGGGTCTGGTCACCTTCCAATGCACTGGCTGCGTCGATGGGGTGATGGGCGACATGCTGCTGATCACCCCGCCGCTCATCATCACCCGCGAACAAATTGATGAGATGATCGAAATCATGCGGGAGACTATGAAAGTGGTGCAAGCCCAGGTGCTGCACTGAACCGGTCTCTGCGTGCAGAATAGGGATCAAAAAACAGGTCCGATCAACATCACGAGAAGCGACTGTGTCCGCATGAAAATCGGCATCCTCACCGGCATCTGGTTTGTCGCCGAGAAAGCTTCGGTTTTGCAGAGCTTGGAGCGCGCCGCAGCGTTGGGCTTTCACTATGTGGACCTGCACGGCGTCTTTCACGCCGGCCCGCAACATCTGAATGAACAGCAACGCCGTAGCCTCAAGTCCGAGATGAACGCCTTAGGATTGACGCCGCGCAACTACGTGTTGCATCCCCCGATGAACATCACCGCGGCAGACGATGCCGCACTCGAACGCTGTTATGCCTACATGACCGAGGGCATCGACCTGGCTGTGCAATGGGGCATTCACCAGGTCATGTTCAACTCAGGCCAATGGGTGTACGGCCTTGACCGTTCCACGGCTTGGCAGAAATCGGTGCGTTTCTGGCAACGTGTCTGCGATTATGCCGCCCCACGGGGGGTATACATCGCTCAGGAGACGGAGCCATATGTCTGGTATCTGGTGAATGACACTGCCTCGATGTTGCGGATGCGCGAGGACGTCGACCGCGCCAATTTTGTCACCCTGGTGGATTTTGGTCATATGGCTCTGGCCCGGGAGGGGCCTGAACATTTGGCGCTCCTGGCCGATTCGATCATCCACGCCCACTTCAGCGACCACGAGGCATTTCGCCATACCAATCAAGTTATCGGGACAGGGATCACACGTACGGCGGACTACTTAGAGGCGCTGTCCCGCATGAACATCGACGCGCACATGCAGCGCTTTGGATACGATGAGCTGGTCATCAGCTTCGAGCTCGGTGTCCCAGGCGACCACGTCGCTGACCCGGACGACTGGGTACGGCGCTCGCTCCAGCACGTGCAACAGGTGGCGCCTTATATGAGCTTGTAAATGCAATGCGACGGAAATGTCATGGGACAGGAGGGATGCCTCATGATGTTGCCGGGAAAGGCGGGATCATCCGAATCCCAGGGGCCTGCTGGAGCCATGAGCAGCCGCGAACGCTTTCTGACTGCGTTACGGAGAGGGCAGCCGGACCGGGTGCCATTGTTCGAATATCACTTCGCCCCTCCTTTCATCGAAGCGGTGCTGGGACAGCCCATCAGCTATTATCACAACGTGGACGACGAAGTGGCAGTGGCACGCGCGGTGGGTCTGGACATGGTATGGACAGCCCCGTTGGGCTTTATGGGATTTGCCAACATCCAGCTCCACGGCGAGCGTTACCAAGACGAATGGGGCATTTGGTGGGGTAGCAGTGCCAGCGCATGGCCGGTCAGCTGGCCGGAGGGGGAAGTAGTTACGGATCGCCTCAGCTGGCGCCGGCTGCGCTTCCCCGATCCTGACCTCCCCATCCGCGTGGAGCAGCCGCGTCGCGCCGTCGAACTAGCCGGTGGTGAGCTGGCCGTTGTGGGTGGTGTGCGTGGCCCCTTCTCCAGCGTGTGGATGCTGGCGGGCCTGATCAACATCGGGATGTGGATCTACGATGCCCCCGATCTGCTGGACGAAATGCTGCGCGAAATGGCCCATTGGAATGCTCAGGTAGGCTTGAATATGATCCGGGTTGGAGTGGACGCGATTGTCATTCACGATGATTGGGGAATGAACCAAGCCACTTTCATCAAGCCGGCCGACTGGCGCCGTTTCGTATTTCCCCACATCGCTGAGCAGGTGGAGATCTTGGCAAACACCGGCACACCGATCATCCTGCACAGCGACGGCAACTTGAATGCCATCTTGGACGACATCGTCCAACTCAAAATCGCTGCGCTCAATCCTCTGCAACGCAGCGCTCAGATGAACCTGGCGGATATCAAAGCCACGTATGGGGATAGGTTATGCCTGATCGGCAATCTCAGCACCACGACGACACTGGCACATGGCACTCCTGAAGACGTAGAACGCGAGACCCTGGAGTGCCTGCGCGACGGTGCACCGGGCGGTGGTTACATCTTCGCACCTGATCACTCCTATCACAGCGGTGTCCCGGTGCCGAACATCTGGCGTGCCCTGGAGACCGCTAAGAAGTATGGGACATATCCGCTTGACATGGAAGCGATCCAGGCCCGTATCGCGATATTACAGGAGAAAAACAACCCAACCAGCACCCCATCGGGGCATCGGGGGCATCAGAGGCCGTAGGAGTATCCTCAATGATTCGCAAGCTCGCTTTCTTGCACACCGTATTTCCAGCGTTTAGCATCTTCGATGCATTGATCAAGGAGCTGCTGCCTGCGGATTTGACGGTATATCACATCACCGACGAAATCCTGGCCAAAGTGGTCGTAGCCCAGGGAGGATTATCCCCATTTCTCTATCGGCGTGTGGCCGAACACGCCTTTGCAGCAGAACAAGCCGGGGCAGAGCTGTTGCAGATGACCTGCTCGTCGATCTCACCATGTGCCGATTACGTCCGGGCTCTCGTCAGCATACCGGTGCTCAAAGTGGATATCCCGATGATCGATAAAGCGTTCGAAATCGGCCGGCGTATTGGCGTCGCGGCCACGGCTATGTCCGCTCTCAACCCATTGGTCGACTTGGTGCGTTCGCGTGCCAGTGAACAGGGCAGGTCCGTGGAGGTTGAACCTGCTTTCTGTGAGGGCGCCTATGCGGCGCTGTTCTCACGGGGGGACACGGCTACGCACGATCAGATCGTGCGCGACACCCTCCAGCGGTTGATGGAACGCAACGAGGTGATATTGCTTGCCCAAGCTTCCATGCAGCGCGTGGCAGACGCGCTGCCAGCCGAGGAAAGGAAGGTACCCATCCTGGCAAGTCCCCGTCTGGCAGTAGAACATCTGCGCACATTGGTGTATGCCACCGGCGATCAGCAAGAATGATTGGGGGAATGCTCGCGAGTCCAGCGGGTTGCGAACACAACACGCGTGGAATCTGGGCTCAGTCTTCGACTTTTGGGGCCACTTCTTGCGTCGAAAGTAATGGTTGGATATTCGGCGTGATATCTTCGCGGATCTGTCCAAGGTGATCCTGCATTGCTGCGAGAGCAGCCTGCGGGTCATGTGCTTTTACTGCTTCCAGAATACGCCGATGGTGGTAACAGCCGCGCTGGGTTGCACCCGGCGAGGCAAAACAAAGGTGACGTTCCCGCTGCATCAGGTCCACAATGGAATAGGTCACCAATTGCAGCACACTGTTGCCGGTGGCTTCCGCTAGAATGGAGTGGAAACGCTGATCTGCCTCAATGTATCGTTCCAGATGGAAGATATTCGCTTCCATGTCGTGCATCGCCTGTTCCAGGCGGTTGATATGATCCTCGGCGGCGTTTTGGGCGGCCATTGCCGCGATCGGAGGTTCGAGGATCTCGCGCACTTGATGCAAGTCGGCGATGACTTTAGGGCCCGAGCCCATCAGGGCAGCAATCGGAGCTTCCAGCACCTCGGGCCCAGGCTCGGCGATGAAAGTCCCAACACCCTGACGGACGCGCACCAACCCCATCGCTTTCAGGAGCTTAATCGCCTCGCGCACCACGGTACGGCTGACCCCCAGATACTCGCTCAACTCCCGTTCCGAAGGCAGCCGGTCACCCCGGCGTAGCTCGCCAGAACGGATGCGTTCTTGAATCTGTTGCGCAGCGCGCACGGAGAGAATGCCGTCTTCCACTTGCAGCGAGTTGAATATGTGTCGCATCGTCAGATCCCTAGAATGCTATGGTACGACCCGTATGACAATTGTAAAACGGGATAGGAAGGCTGTCAATTCCTTCGAGTGAACTATTGACCGAAGGCAAAAACGATGGCATAATAGGATAAAAGGGAACTCAATCAACAAAGTTTTTTCCACAGTGTGGTGTTCTGCGGTGCGCCCTGAGGCAAGGGGACATCCACCAGGAGGGTGCTCGTGACTGTCACCCGCATAGTAAGTACTGGCCGGCTTGTGCGGCCTACGGTAAGGGTCCCTCCTAGGAGGCGAGAGGCGTTATGCTGATAGAGCATAACGCCTTTTCGTTTTTCAGTATTTGCGGTTGTTAGCTCACCATCCCAGAGTGAGCAGCTGGTAACAAAAAACTTTAACCAAGGGAGGTATGAAGCAATGTGGATCCTGCGCATCAATATGACAGACCGGTCCTATCGCCTGGAAGAGCTGCCGGAAGCATACAAACACCTTGCTGGTCGTGGCCTCACTTCGACCATCATCCATGACGAGGTGCCACCGACCTGTCACCCACTTGGCCCCAACAACAAGCTGGTTTTTTCGCCTGGCTTTGTGACCGGCACGGCAGCACCCACCTCAGCCGGCGCCAAATCTCCGCTCACCGGCACCATCAAGGAGTCGAACGCGGGCAGCGAATGGCCGCAAGCACTCGCCTCTATGCGCATCCGGGCGCTTGTGGTGGAAGGGCAGCCCCAGGAAAAAGGCAGATTCTGGATGGCGCTGTTGTCATGGAATAAGGCAAACGGCAAGCCTGTTGTGGCATTCGAGCCGGCAGACGAATATGTGGGCCTGCCCACCCAAGAAGCCTATAATCGCCTCTTCGCGCGTTTCGGGAATCGCGTGAGCATCGCCGGCATCGGGGTTGCAGGCGAGTATCTCTATGGCAACTCAGGCATCGTCTTCCAGGACATCCAACGGCGTGCGACGCGCTACTCCGGGCGCGGTGGATTGGGCGCAGTGATGGGCAGCAAGGGGCTCAAGTACATCGTGATCAACCGCGAAGGTGCCCCTGGTGTGCAGCTCGCCGACGAAGCTCTCTTCGAAGAAGGGCGCAGGAAGTTGACCGATGCGTTACGCACGCATAACGTCACCAAGCCCAAAGGCGCTCTGAACACTTACGGCACCGCGGTGCTGATCAACATTATGAACGAGGCAGGGGGGCTGCCCACGCGCAACTTCTCCAGCGGACGTTTTGAGGGCGCTCCGAACATTTCGGGCGAGGCCATCTTCGAGGGCAATAAACAGCGCCTGGGCAAGGAATTGTACAATCATGCATGCAGCCCTGGATGCATCATCCAATGCTCCAACACCTGGCACAAACCAGATGGCAGCGAACACGTCTCGTGCGTCGAGTACGAATCATCCTGGGCACTGGGCGCCGACTGCGGCATCGACAACTTGGATGATGTAGCGGAGCTGGTCCGACTCTGCAATGAGTATGGTCTAGATACGATTGAGACCGGCACCACTCTGGCAGTGGCGATGGAGGCTGGGCTGGCCGCCTTCGGCGATGGCAAGAAAGCGATCGAACTGGTGCACGAGATGGGCAAAGGCACACCGCTCGGCCGCATCTTGGGCAGCGGCACCGAGACCGCGGCGCGGGTGTTGGGGGTGAGACGCAGTCCCACCGTCAAAGGTCAGAGCATGCCCGCCTATGAGCCGCGTGCCGTGAAGGGCATCGGCATCACCTATGCTACCACCACGATGGGTGCGGATCACACCGCCGGCTATACGATCGCTCCGGAGATCCTCAGCGTGGGTGGCAAGGCCGACCCGCTCAGCCCAGAGGGCAAGGCCGAGCTCAGCCGCGCATTCCAAGCGACCACTGCCTTCATCGATTCGACCGGCCATTGTCTATTCATCGCCTTTGCCGTCTTGGACATTCCGAGCGGCTTCCAGGGCATGGTGGACGAGGTCAATGGCGTGCTAGGTACCCGCTTCACCACCGACGACGTGGCCAAGCTTGGCATGGAAATCCTGCGCAAAGAGCGCGCCTTCAATGAGGCAGCTGGGTTCACCAAGGCCCACGACCGTCTGCCGGAGTTCATGAAGTACGAGCCACTGCCACCCCACAACACAGTTTTCGACGTGCCCGACTCGGCGCTGGATGCCGTTTACGGCCAGATGTAGGTCTGTCACCTCGAAACGGGGCGCAGTGCTTGTGTCGTTGGGCACCGCGCCCCTTTTGATTGAAGCACCAGGACGACGAAAGTGGCTGTCCTGCTAATGGGATGACGGTCACGGCGAAAGGGGAACATTATGGCATGTTGGGTCACCGTAGAACCGGATGGCAGCATCCATCTGCCGGAAAGCCTCTTGCAACTTTATCACCTCGCTCCCGGTACGCAATGTTGGGTGGAACGACGCGATTCCAATTTGGTGCTCCTTCCCCGTCTGCCTGACTTGCAGAAGGTCTATGTAGAACCGACCACGGCGTGTAACCTTCGCTGTCGCACCTGCATCCGCAACGTCTGGCAGGATCCCGAAGCTCATATGGAGATGGCCGTGTTCGAGCAGCTGGTCGAACAGCTCCGTGACTTCCCGGAGATCCGCCGCGTGATCTTCAGCGGGTTGGGCGAGCCGATGTACCATCCCCACTTCGTGGACATGCTGCGGCTGGTGCGAACACGTGGCATCGCGGTGACCGTCGGCAGCAATGGCGTGTTGATGGATCGTGCATTGGCACGCGAGTTGGTACAACTGGGCGTGGACCGGCTGGTGATCTCTCTCGACGGAGTCAGACCCGAAACCTATGTCGGGGTGCGCGGCACCACGATCGCCTCCGTACTGGACAACATCCGCAGCCTGAACGAGGTGAAACGCGAACTGGGCTCTCTCACACCCGCGCTGGGCATTGAATTCGTCGCGCTGCGCAGCAATGTTGCCGAGCTGGCGGAGCTGAGCAGCTTGGCCAGTCGTCTAGGAGCGGCACGTGTGCTCGTCAGCAATGTATTAGCCTACACGGAGGACACGTATCAGGAAATCCTGTACGGTTACGGGCCGCGTGCCGGATTTGCCACAAGTGGCTGGCCCGTCAAGACCGATGCATGGATTCTGTGGGGCACAGTGGACTTGCCGCGAATGCACTGGGGAGCAGAACAACGGTGTCGATTTGTGCATGAGCGCGCAACCGTGATAGGATGGGATGGAAGCGTCACCCCTTGCTATGCGCTTTCCCATACCTACAGTTACCTGACAATTGACGGACGGCGTAAACGGGTCACACGCTACAGCATGGGGAACATTACCCAGCAGACACTTGTGGAGATTTGGACGTCTGCGGATTATGCCCGTTTCCGAAACGAGGTACGCGACTTTCGCTTTCCTTCATGCCCTGACTGTGACCTGCGCGATAGCTGCAGTCTGCGCGAACAGAATCAAGCATGCTGGGGATGGGAGCCTTCCTGTGCCGACTGCCTATGGGCGCAGGATATCATCCGTTGTCCATAAACGGTGAGAGGATTCCCGATAATGAAAGTACGGGTGAAACTCTACGCGACACTGGTGGACCTTGTGCCCCAATCCGTCCGCGCCCGGATGCCGGAAATGCGCCCGGCACGCCCGTTCGAACATGAGCTGCCCGAAGGGAGCACCTTGGCAGATCTGGTCAATCAGCTCGCATTGCCGCCTGCAGAGATCAAAGCCATCTTCGTGAACGGGCGCGCGCAACCTTTGGACTACGTGTTACGGCCCGGGGATGAGGTGGGGGTCTTCCCGCCAGTGGGAGGCGGTTGAGCGTGCGCACCATCTCGGTTGAGGTCTGGCTATACGGACCTTTGGCCCGCTACGGAGGAGCTTCGGACGCATCCAGCTATGCCCGGGTGCGCCCATCCCTACCGGAGGGAAGTTGCGTGCGTGATCTGCTGGCGCGGCTGGGCATGCCGACCGAAGAGCGTGGTATCACGTTCATCAACGGCGTGCTGAGCGCTATGCCGGGCTTGCAACCCGACCTTGATCATCTGTTGCACGATGGCGACCGGGTGGCGTTCTTCCACCTCAGGAGCATGTGGCCAGCCCAATACCGCCACGGCGCCGCGATGACGTCTGAGCTGACACGTGCCGTGCAGGCAGAGGGGCTCTTCCACGATCCAGCGATGCGCACGAACCGCAACCTATCTGAAACACAATAGACACCGAGCTATCTAAAACGAGGCATTCGCTCCGTTGGCACGTGATTTTGCACCATACCTCATACAAGAGTGCTGTGCAACCACCTGGCCCATTTTTGTTCGCGGCTCGCTATTCAACTAAAATCGCACCGTGGTATCACCCCAAAGAGGAGACGTAACGATGAAGCACGCTCCCAACTTTCTCGCTTTGGACTTGGGCGCCGAGAGTGGACGCGCCATCCTGGGTCAGATCAGCAGCGGTCAGCTTACTCTGACAGAAGTCCATCGCTTTCTGAACGTACCAGTACGCCTGCCCGATGGCCTGCACTGGGATACCCCGCGCCTGTGGACAGACGTCAAGGAGGGCATCTGCCTGGCCGGCAGGCAGGTGGACGGAAAACTGGCGAGTGTGGGTGTGGATACTTGGGGAGTGGACTTCGGCTTGCTGGACCGGGATGGCGCCCTGATCGGCATCCCCTATCATTACCGCGACAGTCGCACCGACGGAATGTTCGAGGAAGCTTTCCGCCGGGTGCCCAAGGAGGAAATCTTTGCCCAGACGGGCATCCAGTTCCTCATCCTCAACAGCCTGTTCCAGCTGCTTGCCATGGTGGTCCGAAAGTCTCCCGCTCTGGAAATTGCGCAAACCTTTCTGATGACTCCCGACCTGTTCAATTACTGGCTCTGTGGGAGCAAGGTGTCCGAGTTCAGCATCGCGACCACCTCGCAGTGCTATGACACAGGCAAGCGGGAATGGGCCTGGCAACTGCTGGAGCGGCTGGGCATTCCGACCCATATCTTCCCTGAAGTGGTGCCCTCAGGCACTGTGTTGGGCAAGGTGGCACCCTGGGTGGCCGAAGAGATCGGAATGTCGGAATTGATGGTTGTGGCGCCCGCATGTCATGACACAGGCTCGGCTGTGGCCGGTGTCCCGGCTTCTAGCCCTAATTTCGGCTGGATCAGCTCCGGCACCTGGTCCATCGTAGGCGCCGAGCTGGCGAGCCCGATCATCAATCAAAAAGCGCTCGAATACAATTTGACCAACGAGGGAGGTTATGGATATAGCACGCGCTTCTGTCGCAACGTGATGGGGCTCTGGCTCGTCCAGCAGTGTCGTCGAACCTGGATGCAGCAGGGTGAGGAACACTCTTATCCGGAGCTCACCGAGATGGCAGCGCAGGCGAAGCCACTACAAAGCATTCTGGACCCCGACCGCGCCGAATTTCTGCGACCTGGTGACATGCCCACGCGCATCCGCGAGTTCTGCCGCCGTACTAAGCAACCCATCCCTCAGACCAAGGGGGAGATCATCCGCTGCGTGCTGGAAGGCATCGCATTGCGCTACCGCTGGATCATTGAACGGCTGGAAGAAGTGTTAGGGCATCCGCTGGATCCGATCCACATTGTGGGCGGCGGCACCAAGAATCAGCTGCTCAGCCAGCTGACCGCCAATGCGCTGAACCGCCAGGTCATCACCGGGCCGGTGGAAGCGACCGCCGCAGGGAACGTCATTGTCCAGGCGATCGCCATGGGCGACCTGGCCTCATTGGAGGAAGGGCGTGCGCTAGTGCGAAAGTCCTTCCCACTCCAAGTCTTCGAGCCGCGGGACCGGTCCGGTTGGGACGAGGCATATGGCCGTTTCCTGGAAATCCTCACCTTGGAGGCATAATGCCCAAGCATCTGACGTTGCAGCTCGGCATCAAAACGGATCCGATTGAGTATCGCTTCTCTTACGAGTGGCTATTTCGATTGATGGCCGAGGAGGGCGTGGGACATGCCCAACTTGGCTCTTTTTTCGAGATGACCTTGCTACCAGACGAATTCTTCGTCTACCTCAGAAAACAGGCGGAACAATATGGCATCCGCATCTCCAGTGTTTTCACGACCCACCGAGAATTGGGCGGATG
>JANXAX010000280.1 GCA_025062175.1 Anaerolineae bacterium
CGGTGTTGCCCAAGCACGAACAGATGCCCCCCGAACCGCTCTCGCCTTATGCAGCTTCCAAACTGGCAGGCGAGGGATATTGCCGCGCATTTCATCAAGTGTACGGCCTGCCGACTGTAGTGTTGCGTTATTTCAACGTGTTCGGTCCGCGTCAGGATCCGCACTCCCAATACGCCGCTGTTATTCCCAAATTTATCTACTCGGCTCTCAATGGCCGTGTGTTGACCGTTTTTGGAGATGGGCTGCAATCGCGTGATTTCATCTATGTCGCGAATGTGGTGACCGCCAACCTGCTGGCTTGTCAAGCGGATACGGCAGTGGGACATGTGATCAACGTAGCCAGTGGACAGAGCTATTCACTGTTGGAGCTCATCGCACATCTGAAGAATCTGCTGGGTGGTGAGGCGTTGCGCATCGAACATATGCCGTCGCAGCCTGGCGATATACGCCACTCACAAGGAGATATCCAGCGCGCCAGACAACTGCTGGGATACAGGCTACAAGTCGATTTTGCCACCGGTCTGCGTGAGACAGTGGAGCATTTCCGACGGCAGCTAAAGCGAGATTAGCTAAACGTACTAAGCGTGTGTCACTCGGGGAGAGGTGCAACGCGGTGCGGGCCAGGACGATGACAAAATCGTTGCTTTATGAGCTTGCGGTCAGCTGTGCCTCGGCATGGGCGAAGTCCAATCGAGTCGCGCGTGAACAAGCGGCTCCAACCGTCCTCTAATGGTCGCGACCTGCGCATACGACACGCTCATCGGGCGCGACTTCAGTCGCCGGCTTCTATCTATCCCCTAACAATATATGCGCGGCCAGCCTCAATTCTGCAGATGGAGTCACCTGGGCAGGGTGTTGGAGTAGATCCACGCCCCCGTGTGCAGCCCCGAGGCCGCAATCAACAGAAGAGCGTGTCGCGCCAGGACAATCCTATCTTGCGGATTTCCGTCCGGGGTGCTTGCTTGCCGGGTCCACGCATAGCTTGCCAACAGAGTATACACAAACGCGGAAGGGGCGAATAGATCCCAGTCTTTGCGTCCGCCGTAGTCTGGGTTCCAGACGAATGTCCATATCAGATAGGCCGTGCTAGCGATGATCAGAAACCACAAGGTGCCGCGTTCCTGTGGATCTCGGTAGGGAGAAGTGGTACTCAGGCGGCGCCTGACGCCCAGAATTAGCCCGTATGCTAGCAGGAAGAATCCGAAGGGCGAGATGAGGAAGTGTTCGTTCGCCCAATCGAGCAGGTGGGCGAGCGAGAACATCGTGTAATGTTGCCACGGGGTCTCAATCCGGTAAAGGGGTACAAAAGGGATCCCATCAGCCCCGCCGGGACGGTCGTCGGAGAGAAGGGCTGTCACCCCATGGCCTCCGAATGTCATAAAGGAGGCCAAGGCGACAAAAATGAGCAAAGGAGGCACGATCAGTGCGCCCCAGAGATACTTCGGGTCCTTTTTTGCAAGCTTCTGCTCGCGCACCTTCCACCACGCTATGAGAAACATTGCAGGCCACATTACCACGGTCGAGGGATGAAAGGCATTCGTGATGGCCAGCGCTGTGGAGGACCAGGCCAAGTTTAGCTCGGCATGCAGACAACGCACACTCAAGTATAACGTCAGCATCAGACCGGCAGACATGAGGGTATAGTTTTCCACATAGCCGAAGAACAGCTGCATGGCGCCTGTGGTAGCAACCATGCCGAAGATGAGCCACTTCTCAAGATGGTCGCGTCCCAGTTGGTCAGCGAGGTGGAGGAGCACATACACAAAAGCGATCCCGGCAAGCACACTTGTGACGGCGTAAAGCGTGTCCACGCCGACGGTAAAGACCGGGTTGAGCCAAAGCCAAAGGCGTGCGTGCAGAAAGATAGTGAGAGGCGATTGCCAATTATAGATGGTCCAAATGGGACGGTCTTCTCCGGTATACTCCAATGCCTTTACAATAAAGGCCGCATCGCCCCACCCCAAGTGTCGAATGCGCCACCACCAAAACAAGCCCCCGCTGAGCAGCGCGACGAGAACAAACCAGCGATTCGGACGGGATGTCCCAGGCAATATGCACCACAAGCGGCGGAGCCCATCACGCACCAGATCGTTCAGCGGAGTGATGGTAAGTAGCAGAACGCCAATCGCAGCACCCCACGCCGCCGGCAGCGGCAATGTTGTATAAGGCCATACGCTCCAGGCTGACTCCTCGGGCAACCAGCTGGCGGCGAGGTGCAAGGCTATCACCCCGATAGTTACGCAGCGCACGAACCAGCTCATCGACCTTGGATGAAGTGGAGCTGTGACATGTCTTTTATGCCTCGCGGACTGGGTGAGAGGCTCTGGGATAAGATGTTTCTGCTAGCTACCAATTCTTGCGCCATCGCGTAAAGCAGATGGAGGCGATCCCCCACTCTAGATCGCAGTACGCTGTGTCGGACAAGGAGGGCGCGGCGGGATTTTTGGCCTCTTCGTATGTGCTTGCCTGGACGATGCGCACTTCCCAGCGGCACATCGACCTGGGATCGAGCGGGCTGCTCAAGATGATGTCAAAAGCGCCGGGTTCGTAAGGTTCACTGGGGGCATAGAGGTTGATTCCGGAGGGATTGGATGCCAAGACTGTGTCGCCGCATTTTGCTTGCATAAAGACACCCTGCACTGGCTGTCCAGCGGTGTCCACCACCTTGCCACGGATTTGGGCCAGCCCGGCGTTCCATTGCCCTTCGAAGCCGGTGGGCTCGAATTGCCATTGCGGGGTCGGGGGTGCCGGCGGCGGAGGTGGGGCAGTGGGTGTGGGCGGCGGGGGCGGTGGTGGTGCTTCGACATAGGGAACGGCCCCTGTGTTCTGAGCGGTGCTGTACTCCGGGTTGGCCGAAATCCATCCCTTTCCGTCAACCGCCCCAGCATAAGCAATTTGCCACCAGGAGCTATCGGCATTGCGACCAATCACTTGCACGGTGCTTCCGGGGGTCAACGCACCTATTTGAGGGTAGTTGACACCCGGACCGGCGCGCACCCGCAGACCGACACGCACCGTCACAGAGGGAGATGCCGGTGTAGGTGTCACCGGTTCGGGCGTCGGAGTGGGGGGCACTACCGGTGTGAACGTAGGCACCAAGTATTGGGTCGGGGTCGCCGTAGGCGTCTTTGTGGGCGTGGCAGTAGGAGGTGGGATCGGAGTTGCGCGCACCAGCACGGTAAAGGTGGGCATCGGGGTGCGGGTAGGGGTCGACAACCTGGCACGACGTGTCAGTACAACAGTCGCCAATGAAGCAAAGATGATGTAGTTGATAAGCACCAAGACCACCACAAGTGCCCATTGTCGACGAGTCACGCTAGGCCACCTCTCACATTACCAGGATTGCTCCAAATAGCGCTTAAAGAGTATTTATATCATAAAGTTTCAGGATTATCCGAAACGATCCCGTTGAGCTCCGTTTCCCAGCATTCGCAAGCCTGACGCACCTGATCCCCTTTGACCATCTTGCCCTCATATTCGGCGAGACCGTTGACTGCGCGCCAGCCGGAAAGCACTAATGGGATGGGTCCATCTGCTGCAATCCACTCACCGTTGTAACGACGGGCGATGTGGAGGTGACTGGACTTGGCAGCACCGCCCTCACATGAGGGATGCCCGACTCGGCTGCCACGTGCCAGCCGCGTGCCTGCTGCCACGCGCTCTAGAGAAGCAACGTGTAAGTAGAACAACACCCAGCCGGTCTGCTCATAACCATCTTCATCCAGGTCAATCCATACTTGGCCGTCTTCGCTGCGCAACACCAGGCCAGGTGCTGCGGCAGTAGCCCATTCGCGTGAGACGGCGCAGTGTCCCCTAACATCGGGCGGTGCAAAGTCCAGTGCCGCCCAAGCGCTGCCGCTGAACCATGCGCCGTGCGGTCCACCGCTCAAATACCAGGTACGTCCTTGTGGCCACGGAAGATAGAGCACAGGCTGTTCCAGGCCTACTGGGATAAGCGGCTCGATCGCATGGCGGCGTGGGTCGCCAAAAAGGGTCTCATAGG
>JANXAX010000281.1 GCA_025062175.1 Anaerolineae bacterium
TTTTCGCAACAGAGCAATTTCGACCGCTTAGACGAGCCGCTCAACCTTGTCCCTAAAGATCCGCGACAAGAAGCGCTCACGCTAGGCCTCGCCGCCCGCTGACCATCTCCGAGCTACAGCTCATTCATTATGAGCGCATGGCTTCCTTGACCCATTCCATCAGCGCCGCTTCAGGAAGGGCGCCGTCGATTTTGATGCGGTCGTTGATCACGATGCGCGGCACACCCTGCACCTGATAGAAGAGCGCCAGATGGGGGAATTCGGTGATCTCGATCATATCCGCCTGCACCAGGTCACTTTGCAGCGCCATCTGATGGGCCAGGCGCACCGCCTGGGGGCAATACGGACAAGTGGGCGCCACGAACACCTGGATGTGCAAGGGTTTGGTCAACTGCGCCAACAACGCTCGACTTGCCTCGCTCAGGCCAGAGTCACCGCGCGAGACCATGAGGATGTCCTCGATGAACGGAGTGAATTCGTAACCGGCCGGGATGCCGTAGAAGCGGATGCCGAAGTCCTTGGGCTGATCCCCACCGCGCATCACCACGATGGCGGGGATGCGCCGGATGGTGTAGCGATCCACCGCTGCGCGGTCCTGGGTGAAGTCGAACACTTCCAGCGTGATCTTGTCCGAAAGCTCCGCGACTTCTTCGACGATTTCACGCGTTTCGCGGCAGTACATGCACTCCATCGGCTGGGTGAAGACGACCAGCTGGACCGGCTGCTGCAATGCCTGAAAGGCCTGGCGCAGCACGTTTTTGTCCTGTTCCTTCAGCAATCCCATCGGCACACACCTCCCTCTGCAGATTCCGAGCAACACCTCACTGACGCGCACGGATCAGGTTCAATTGTCCTTCAGCACCACCTGATCGTACTCGATCTCGAAGCGCAGCTTGTGCTTGGCTTCCTCTTGGGCGAGGGCGAGCAGGAGGTCGCGCAAGCTAGGCTCCGGAGCAAGCTCGGCCAACTGGGTGTATAAGGCGAAAGCGGCCTTTTCTTTCTTCATCGCCACGATGAGCGCACCCTGATAGTCCAAATCCGGGCCGGGAGTGACATCGACCACAAAGTCGCTGATGCGCAGATCGGCGATCTTGGTCGCCGCCGGCTGCAACTGTTTGCCAGCTTTGACGGCCAACAGCTTGGCTTTGTGCCCACGTTCCTCATCGGCGAATTGCAGAAAGACGTGTTCCATTCCCGGACGGGTGGTCTTCTTGGCTAAGTCGGTGTAGAGTTCAATTGACTCTTCCTCGTTGCGGATGGCAAAGTCCAGAATGCCTTCGACAGTTCGTAGGTCTTCCACGGATAAATCCCCCTTCTTTGTGTAGTGTTCTGGTGGCCTTTATGATACCCTTCTTCGAGAAATCGGACAATCTTTGACCTGCCCCACGTCAGGGATAGTGCCCATGGTTCCCCTAGTGCGCTGGGCGGGCGTGTCGCCGCACATCCCCCACGGAGACGCTTCCCATCCACCACAACCATATCATATATAATATATCCGAGTCGCGATCGTCAGGAAGCGGTGTGATCCTCCTCCACCCTAGCCCTGTCCATGGACGGGGAGGGGGATACCCCACCCCTTGCAAGGAGAGGGGAAAACTTAGTCGAAATCGGTCGGCAATTCCGGATGGCGATAATGCTCGAACATACGCGCCACCTGTGCCGGCGTCACGCGGCCAAGCGAAAGATCCGCAGGGATTTCGTCTTCACGGAAGAAAGCCACCTCACTGGTCTCGAAACTGTCCGTTGCCTCGCCTCCGATGAGCTCACAGCGGAAGAAGATCTTATAGATGTGGAACGGGCTAGGAGGTTCGTGTCCGTGTTTGCGGCGGTCGTAGATGGCCAGCACCTTCACCGCGCGGGTACGATAGCCCGACTCTTCCCAGACCTCGCGTTCGACGCTCTGGCTGGGTGTGTCGCCGACATCGGCCCAACCGCCGGGCAGTGTCCAGCGGCCTTGATCAGCGCGTTCGCGCACGAAGAGCAGCGCATCATTACGAAAGACGACGCCGCGTACGTCGATTTTCGGAGTGACATAGCCGGGCTCATAGTGTAGCAAGGCTGCCACTTGCTCGACGCGCATCTGGGCCGCCGCGGCCAACATCTCATACGCGATCCTTTGGATCGCGTGATAACGTTCCACATCATAGGGATTGACGGCGAAGACCAATCCGTTCTGAGCCAAGGCACTCAAGCGCATCGCCCAGTCTAGTACCTGTGGATGCATTCCGTCTAAAAATCCTTTCGTGCTCGTCACCAGTTAGAAGAAGTGTGGCTTATCGCTCCGTTCCGATATGGGTGTACTTCTCTAGGGTGCATCGCATTTTCAGGGAGAGGCAGGGTTCAAACCGAGCTATGCGCGGTGGGCGGGCAGCGTGATCGTCCTCATCCTATCAGCGGTGTGGATAGAGAGTTGTGGCAGACGGAGAGGCACGTCCCCGCCAGAGGATGCGCGGCAGCAAGTCCGCCAGAGCGCGATTTCGGTCGCCAGTCTTTTGTAGGCCGTTGCTCCCATTCACCTTCATCCACCCTTAAATGAAATGCACCTCTCCTGCGAGCACGACTTGACATCTGCTAATTTTATGTTATGCTGAAGATGGACCCATTCGACGATATAGCTGTACTTTTGTCGCGAGGTGAGACACCGTGCGGGACGAACCTCAGAATCGACCTCCCTGGTTGCGCAACTTGCGACCGCGCTATGAGGTAGAGAGTCTCACCTCCTCGGCGGCCGTTTCCGAGGAGTTCGTTGTACCGGTCAGCCCGGCGGAAACGCCTTTGGAGACTTCGCCGGTGATGGAGAACCTCTCCACGCACCAATACATGCTGCTCCTGGCCTTCCTGGTGTGGCTGAATATCACGGTGCTGGGCTGTCTGTGTCTGCTGGCCACCCAGCGCGTCGTCCCTTGAGAGATGGACACCATACCGGTCACCTTCGCTACTCCGCCTCTTCCTCGTCTTCTTCGTTCAGGTCTTCAAGAGGGATTGAAAACATCACTCCATCCCATACATCCATTTCATCAAGGGCATCCGCAGCAGCGTCGCTCAACACCTCGTCATCGCTTTCATAGCACTGTTCCAGGATGCGACGTGCCTCGCGGCCACCGATGTGACCCAACGCCCACACTGCCGCCTGTTGCACCTCGCGGTCGGGGTCGTGGAGCGCTAACTCACCCAAGCGTGGCACCGCGCAGGCAAGTTCCAGTTCGCCACAGGCACGGGCGGCTTCATAGCGCAGCTCAGGATTACGGCTTTCCAGTTCGTCCAATAACACGTGGCGCCAATAGGGGTCGGCGCTGCGTCCCATAGCAAAGATGGCGCTGCTCCGCATCTTCTCGTCGTCACTCTCATAGGCCGCGCGGATGATCTGGCGTACGCCGGCCTTGCTCGAATAGCCGAGCGACTCGACGGCACGACGGCGCACTTCAACCGTTTCTGCCGAATTGGCGATGGTCGCGCGCAACGCTTCTTCGATGCGGGCTCCCGTGGCGCTGTCCAGCTTTTCCAGCTCCGCCAGCAGCACAAAGCGTCCTAGTGCCGCCGCTGCCGCCGCACGCACCATCTCTGCTTCATCCGAGCGCATCATCCGGATGAGCGGCGCGATCAAGGAGCGACTCTCGTTCTCCCAGAGCCCCTCGATGGCCGCGGCACGCACCTGACAATCTTCGTCTTCCAGAGCCATGAAGAATATGGGATCGAAGTTGACCGCGAAGCTCCGTTCGGTGATTTCCGCCAGTTCGCGAATGATCAACCGGCGGCGTTCGGTCGCAATGGTTGCCCACGACGCGCGGAACAGACTTAGTTGCTCGGGGGTCAAATCCGAGAGCGCATAGAGGTAACGCACCCGCAGCCTCTCCCCGCTGTTGCTGATATGCTGCAAAACTTCTTCGTACTTCATGCCCTCCTCAGTTCCTCTATTCCTCTATTGCCAATAAAAGACTCGCTTCTCACTGGGCGGGCTGAGCGGCTCGCCTACCCTTTCGCCGTTGGGTCCCTCGA
>JANXAX010000282.1 GCA_025062175.1 Anaerolineae bacterium
ATGTTGCGCGCCAGACCGAAGGTCTCACCCGTGGTAAAGGAATACATCGCCACCTCGATGTAATAGACATCCGGCGGTGCACCCGGCCGCAAGCGCAAACGATAGTCATCGCGGATGTACATGCCCGGCTGCCATTTGTCAGTGCGCAACAGGCCGCCTAGAGGCAGCCGGTCTACCTGGCCGAACACATTGCCTGAGTCGTCCATCAGGCGTACGTACACGTTGTAATCTCCCGGAATGGGTGCCAACACCTGCCAATAGAGTGTGATAAACACAGGATCGTCGGTGTGCAGCGCGCCATCCGCCAGGTCATAGCCCATCAGATGCACCGCTCCACCCAAGGTGGCGTCCGTCGGATGCGGGATGCTCGGCGGCGGCATCGCGCTGATGATCGGGCCAGGATAAATGTGCACATAGGGCACGCCATTCAGCCACACTGTGTGCAGTGGCCGGCGTGCCCGGAAGTACTCCAACAGCTCGGCACTGGGGAAGCCGCGCTGCAGCTGATTAATGTAGAAGACAACGTAGTCCGCCCGCAGCGCCGCCTCGACGCTGGACAGATCAACCGTCTTGCCCTTGAAGAACGGCGCAAATTGCCCGCTGTACCACGCCGCCACCGTCTTTTGTGCCGCATCGGGTTGGCGGTTGAGATAGGCTGCCGCCTGGTCCAGCCCTTCCCCCCAGCCGATGTTGATATAGCGCATTGCCACGCTGCCGCCACCCAACAGAGGGTTGAAGTAGTCAAAATAATAAGGATGCAAGACGAGCACGCTAAGTGTCTGCGCGGCCAAGGCTAACCCTAGTATCCATTGGGTGCGCATCCGCACGTGTCCCGGGAAAGTGCGCAGCCTCTCGACCCAGCGGGGCAGCAACCCGAGCTGTGTGCCACTCATGCGCCTGAAGGCAATCGTGTTGCGCACGTTAGCCGGTCGGGGCGCTGCCGGAGAGTTGACGGAGTTATGGCGTCGCCAGCTCAACTGTTCCAACACCACTGCTGTCATCAGGCATAGCGGGGGGTAGAGCGGCAAGATGTAACGGTCCCCGCGCCGCCCAGTGAGCGAAACGGGGATGAGGAAGAGGATGAGAAACGCCCATAGCGAGAGCAAGAGCGGCCTCAGGTATGCGCCTCGGATATGCTGCTGCCGGCGCAAGATCAGATACAAACTGACCAACAACCCCAAGCTGCTCAGCGGCGTCAGATGGAACGGCAGGCTGACCAGATAGTAGAGAGGGCTGCGGTCGCCCGGTCCAGCGCCGTGAAAGACACCGCTGGTGGGATGGTTGGTGCGCATCGCGATGAGTGCGTTGTCCACGAGCAGGGTGAGAGTGCCGACGGGATCGCGCCACGCCGAAGGCCACAGCGCGAAGAAAGCCATCCATGCGATGCCGGCCCAGATGCCCAGTGCCCATAGAAAGCGCCGCCGTGCCACCACCCGTTGCCCGAAGATTGGGGTCGCTGCGCCCGAATGGGCCAGGTAGATCAAGCCGGTGACGACCAGGATGGGCGCCAGCACGACGCCTGGCGTCTTGCTGAGCACCGCCAGGGCACCGCACACACCGGACGCCAAGAGCCAGCCCCACTTGCCTTCCCGCAGATACAGCCAGAAGGCCAGGAAGGAGAGGAACATAAAGTAGGTCAGCGGGGCGTCCACATGCAGCACGCGCGAGTTGGCCAGAAACATCGGTTCGGCGGCGAGCAACACTGCCGCGAGCAGCGCCCCACGGGGGCCGATCAGGCGACACAGCAACCCATACATCGCCAGCACCGCCAACGCGGCCATTGTCGCCACCGCAGCACGTGCCGCAGGGATATAGACGAGGGGATGCTGCGGCACTGTCGCCAGGGCCGCGGCCAGATCAGACGGATTGTCCGGCAGGGGCGCGATGCCCCATTGGTGTGCCAGGAAGCGCAGCCACAATCCCAGTGCGCCGAAGGCCATCGTGGGCACGCCCGGATAGCCCAGCAGCGCAGCGCGCGCCCAATCCTGCGTCCGCACCGCTTCTAGGAAGCTGGCCGCAAAGCGGATTTGATCGTCCTCGTCCGCCGTCAGAAACGCATCCAGGCCTGTCAGTCGCGGCAGCAATGCCAACAAGAGGACCACCAGGGCCGACAGCCAGCGCCAATGACGCCCACGCCGCGGTGGCGCAGGATGGAGAGGGGTGGATGTCGCGTTGGCGGTTTGTGCCAGCGGTGCGGAAGCAAGTGGGGGTTCCGTCGTCATAGCGTTCGCACTCCTCGGTGCATCACTGGGATAAAGCCTGGGGGATTGTAATGCGCGTCAACGTCACAGCGCGTGAGTTCACCACCTGGCCATCCATGGTCACCGCCAGGCGTGCGCCGCTCACGGGATCGTACAGGCCGGTCGCCAGAGTGTAGTCGCCCGCCGGCAAGTTCTGGGGCAGCGGGAAGTCGTGACGGTCGGGGATGATTACATCCACCGGCCAGCGCGTGGTGGGCAGGTAGCCATACACCGGTGGCCCGTCATGGGATGCAACAAGCTGGCCGGCGGCATCGTACAGGTGCACGAAGACGGTGAGGTCACGCCTGGGCTGCTGCGTCGCCTGCCAGAACACCGTCACACGCAGCCACGGGGACGATGCACTCAGTGCTTCATCTAGCCGGACGTCGAAGCCGACCAGCACGATACCTTCCTCGAACAGCGCCACGCGCCGTTGGGGCACCTCGTTGACGCTCACCCGGCGCGCGAAGTAGAGCACGTGGTGATTGTCCCAGACGCGCTGCACCAGATAGTGGTGTTTCACCCAGTCCATGTACTCCGTCAGCTGAGGCAGGCGCAATGCCCAATTCGCCACCGCTTCCACGTGATACGCTTCCGACAGGGCGATCAAGCGCCGGCTGGTCTGGCGGCCGCTGTCGATAGCCACCTGGGCCAGGTCACCGAAGGGGGGCGGCGGCTTGCGCTGTGCCATAAACGTCAGCATCAGGTTGTCGCTGATGACGGCATCGTCCGGGCGCGTTACCTGCTGCAATAGCGCGACTGCCTCCGCTTCGCGGCCGAAGCGCGCCTCTAGGACTTCATTATTAGCCCGCACCATGTCCGGCGTGTTCCCGATCAGGGCGAGCACGCCGGCTACACCTAGGCCGAGCCACTGCCAACGTCGTTCGCGTAGCAGCTGCCACATCACCGCGGCGGCGCCGCCGCCCAACACTGCCAGTGGCGGCAACAGGATAGTCGTGTGCTGGTAGAACAACGGCGAATGGATGACCAGCGGCAGCAGGCCTCCCCCCATCAGCCACACGCCCAGCGGGATGAGCGCACTCCAACGCGCCTGGCAGGCTAACAGCACCGCACCACAGACAGCCAGCACAACGATGCCCCAGTGCTGGCGCCAGAAATCCGCCAGCCAGGCCAGGTTGCGCTCGAGCTGCAGCGGATAGACCGCGCGCAATTGCAGCCGAAAGGCGATCACCTGATCGTAGAAAGCGACGGGATCGTAGAACACGAAGCACAGTGCCAGCGGCAGCAGCGCGGTGACGCCCCAGGTGACCAGGCGCACGGTGCGGTCACGCCAGCGCGCTGCCAGCGGCGTCGTGACCACCAGCCACGCGATCGGCAATACGACCAATGGATTCACCGCCTTGACCAGCATGCTCATCCCGTAGAACAGTCCAGAAAGCAGCAACCAGAGCCATGCACCGCGACGAGCATACAGCTGTGCCAGTGTCACGGCGAGCACAGCCAACGCCACTGCCGGCACCTCGCCCATCGCCATGCGCGACAGGCGGAAAGCGATGGGCGCCAGCGCCCAGACCAGGACGGCCACAATGGCAGCCAGCCATCTGGCGCGCGTGTCCGCCGGGGCACAGAACAGCCACGTCGACCATGCCAGCGCCGCGCATGCCAAGGTCCAAAATGCCAGCACCAGCGCACGTCCGCTCACCACTCCGACGCCGGCCAGGTCATACACCCAGTCCAGCAGCACAAACAACAGCGGTGTCCAGACCAGGACAGTTTCGCTATAA
>JANXAX010000283.1 GCA_025062175.1 Anaerolineae bacterium
GCAGTCGAACCAGCCCGCAGCTAGCTGAACGCAAGCTAGCTTATAGTCGTGACCGCCAACCATCTGCCCAGCGAACCGGACTGCCCTCTTTGCCAGGCGCAGCATAATGCGCGCAACACCCGGAGCGCGCCCGAAGTGTTTGCGCTCGAAATGCGCCGCACCTCGTCCTCGAATAATTTGTTGTCGTCGGAACGATTCGAATGTATAGGGCTGCAAGTGGGTCACTTTGATCGGCACGTACAGTAACTGGGCACCGGTCCGGCAAATACGCCACTTCAGATCGGCGTCTTCACCAGCAGCGTAGCGGAATCCTTCGTCGAACCCACCTACGGCGAGCAATATCGATCTTCGGTAGGACATATTACATGTGCCACCTGCTGGGCATTCGAAACCACCTACCACTTCTTCGTCGCGCGCTCCATAGTGTTCACGGGTTATGTAACGCTCATACTGGGCTAGAACATTATGTCGTAACACCTCCGCCGGCGCTTCCAAGTAACCTCCCACGCCTACCACTTCAGGGTGGCGCACGTAGCCATCGACCAAACGGGTCAACCAATCGTGCGGCGGCAGACAATCGTCATCAGTGAAGGCGACAATCTCACCTCTGGCAACTTGGATGCCCACATTGCGCGCCGCAGCCGGCCCGCGATTGGATTGGCGCAGATAACGAACGCTTGGAAACGCTTGCCGGACCATTTCACCTGTGTTGTCAGTTGAGCCGTCATCCACCACGATAATCTCATAGTCAGGATAGTCCTGCGCGATCAGAGCTGCCAGTGTCTGGCGCAAGGTGCTCATTCGATTGAAAGTGGGAATGACCACCGAGAGTTCCATAGTGCTCATTGCTCTTGCATCGCGGTAACGTTATAGTTAACGTAGGCTCGGGGCTCACATAGCTTCTCACATCGCTGGCGCCGTGCGCATATATCCCCACACCCACCGCAAGCCCTGTTCAAATTGCTTGCGCTCTGCAGCGATCAGGACAACTCCATACAGGACGGTGAATGTCATCAGCTTGAGCGCTGCCATCCACCAGGCGTTCTCCACGACCCACATCATCTCCAGACCGGTGCCGGCCAGGGCACCAACTCCGGTCGCGATGAGTGGCCACATTATTAACCTGCTCCACGAAAAGTCTACTAGCTGTCGCACACCCCTATATAATATCATAGCTCCAACTAACATCATACCATCTACCGCCAGCGCCACACCATTGATGCCCCCCCACCAGGCGCCAATGATCACCATCGGTATAAAGATGAACGTTTGGACCATCATAGCGGTAGCCATCAGGCGGGGTTGACCACATGCCTGCACCAGTGCCTGCCCCACTAGGATGACCGCGTCGAGGAACGCATAGAGGACCATCAGACGAAACGTCAGAATCACTGGTGTCCATTGAGATCCGATGATCAGGATGACAAACTCCGGAATCACGAGGCCAAAGCACGCCGAGACTAGGAAATTGGCGCACAAGATAAGATGGGCCGAGCGGAAGAATGCTTGCGACAGGCGTATGCGGTCATCCTGCAGCCGGGCAAACGTAGACATTATAATGTGGATCAATGGATTCACCGCTATGCGGCGCGGATAATGGACAAATTCATAGGCACGCGAGTAGTAACCCAACGCCACCTGCCCCAAGCCAGTGCCGATCCAGAAATCGTCGAAGCGGTCGTTCAGAAAGTTGAGCACGCCAGCCGTCCACATATGGCGTCCATATTCCCACAGGCGACGCGCCACCCTTGCATCCCACCTCAGGCGCAGCGGCCAGCGTCGATAGACCAACCAGTTCATTATCAGTCTGACCGCGGTGCCGCTTGCTTGCTCAGCAACCAGTGCCCAGAGGCCCCAGCCTGCCCATGCCAGCAAAGGTGCGCAGATGGTCATCGTCAATGAAGCCGTCAAGTCGGTGAGCGCGATCTGGCGAAATACCAGCTCACGTCGGAGAAACGTTTCATGCACATATGCCAATGTCAGGCCCACGTTGATGCCAGCCAATGCCAGGATCGTCCATCTCAGCATAGGCATAGCGGGGTAAAAGCGTGCTAGAGGTGGAACCATTGCCGCCAACACCAGGAACGCCAGGATTACCATGCCCAATCGCAGCGTGCTGTAGGTGCCCTGCGCTGCCTCATCGTCGCGTTGCAGATGGATGAGCCCCTGGTCCAGACCGAATGTTAGCAGCTGTGAGACGAGCGCCACATAGAACATCGCTAGTGTCACCACGCCGAAATGTTCCGGCAACAGCAGACGTGCCAGCAGAATTGCGCGGGCGAATCCCAGAACCAACGTGATAAGGGCGACCCCTACGCTGTACAACGAACCACGTATGGCGCGGCTGGCGACGGTCTGAATCAACGCTTCGTTCACCGTGTGCCCTCGCCACGCGATTGGAGCCTGCGAACACTCAGTTTCTCCAGATAAGCGGCGACCAGGCGTTCCTGGTAGGCTGTCCATGGGAACGCGCGGGCGCGCTCCAGGGCTGCATGCGACATTGCGCGGCGCAAGGCTACGTCTTCTCGCAAGCGCTGCATCCGGTCACACAGCGCATCCACGTCGCGGATGGGAACGATGAAACCTTCTTGCCCGTCGCGGACCACTGAGCCGGCGTTGGGAGTAGTGATCACCGGCAGACCACACGCCAATGCCTCGTACGTGACCAGCGCGCTGCCCTCTTGGATGCTTGGAAAGACGAACACATCGCATTGGCTGAGTAACGTCTCCAGATGCCTGCTGTACGGGATCAAACGCACACCGGGCAAGTTGCGCCATCCTGCTAGCATATAACGCACATCTGGTGCAATTGCGCCAATAATCCAGAGCTCACTATCCTTCCAGCCGAGTTGTTGCCATGCTCCCACCAGATAAGGAACCCCTTTGAGCAACGAAACTTGACCAGCGAAGGCGACCCGGAAGGGATGGGTTGAACCGTCTTGTGCAGGGTGAAAACGACTGAGATCCACCCCAAAAGGGATCTCGATCAATTTGTCTGGTGACGCACCAGCATTCAACATGCTGTCCCGTACGAATGGGCTGGGTATGGTCACATAGTCCACTTCTTCCAGCTCACGGAGCAAGCGGCGATAGTTCCACATCGGCACTTTTGAGCGGACATTCCAGCGCGCGTATTCGTCACGTAATAGGCGCAGATAAGTATTAGGATGGGACGAAGCACGCTCAACCACGGTGACGGCCCCGAACCGGCGGGCGCGACGTAGCGTGTACAGGCACATCCCACTCCAGCCGTGGAACAGATCACAGCGGGGCAAATACATCGCCGTCCACAGATCGAAGAGGACACTTACGATGTAATCAAAGAGACCAGTTGTATCCTTAGCAGCCAGATACTTCAGCACACGGCCGACGACGCTCCAATGGCGGATCAAACGTGCCGGAATGTCCTCTTGCGCGTTTGAGCTGGCAAACAGGCGCATCAACATGCCGGCACGATAGATACCACATGCCGCGTGATAGGCCGTATACCCGATGCCGCTGCCGCCGAAACGGGCACAGATGCTATAAACGACCCTCAACGGACTAGCTCCTCGCTCAGTTCGGCGGTGCTTTCCGCTATACCCTGAAGTCAGCCTGCCGCTGCAAACTCAGCGACCCCCCGGCACGTTTAGGAGACATGCGCGGTGGTGTAATCGGCCTTGGCGTATTCTCGGAATGCCTTGTCGGATCGTATCCTTTGTCTGGGCAAATCCGCTCTAGTCCTGATAGACATTTAGGAGTCATTATTCCACTCCGAGGACTTAGCAGGTTAGATCCACAAAGGCGATTTGAAATGCAGCGGTATCTCTCCTGGTCAACTTTTGCCCTTTGGTAGCTTTATGTGTAGCCATGCTGCCCAAACGACAACGCCCCATTGTGGTGCTTGTACACGATACGGACGGACCGTCAGTAAAGATTTTAACATAGCCTGCAGAAGAAGAGAAGGTGAAGACAGCCCGCTTCTCTTGACTTTAA
>JANXAX010000284.1 GCA_025062175.1 Anaerolineae bacterium
TTACAAACCTTGTCCCTGCCTGTCACCAAACTGCCGGAGGAATACTTCCGCCGGGACGCCGAGCAGCTTGAAGCTATCGGCTATGGCATCCCTGATCCACCCGTCGGCATACGAGCCAGTGATCGGGCCCCTGTCGGCAACAACCTCGAACACGACATCATGCTGTTGCGGACCCTTTATGAGTTCGCTGAAATCACTGGTGAAGCCCGGTACGCGCGTCATGCCGACGCCTGCCTGCGCTTTTGGTTGCTGCGCTGTCAGAGTCCCGCCACCGGCCTGATGTACTCCGGCGAGCACGCAAGCTGGGACTTCTTGCACGAACGCGGCTACGCCAACACCTACGAGGTCTACCGGCGCTTCCCTTTTTGGGAAAAACTCTACGCGATTGACCCCTGGCGCGCGCTGCGCTTTGCCGACGCTCTTTGGATGGCCCAGATCGGCAACAAGCACATTGGCGACTATAGCCGCCATGCCCTCATCTCTTATTACGGTGCATCGACAGGTGCTGCTTACCCGCGTCACGCGGGTTTCTATATATGGGCCTACGCCCACGCCTACGCGCAGACCCGCGATCCCAAGTACATCGAGCGCGCCGAGACGCTCATTGAAAGCCGCACCAGTCTCCAACCGCAACCCTTCAGCTTGCTAATTCGGCCAGGTTCCTGGCGATCCGAGCGTTCCGCAGACCCCACTCTCCGCGCTTTGCTTTGGGAGGCGGCGGCCCTCGTCCCCTCCCGCACCGAAACATGGCGTGCCATCGTTAGACAACTTGATGAGCGCGCTTTCCAGGATCGAACCACGGAAAGCCTTTCGGCCAGTTCCAACCCGGGGCCTGCCACCCAAACCTCGCTTGGCCAGGTTAGCAATTCTCGCGCTCGCTTGCTAGTTACGCAGGGTGGCAGGCGCACGGAGAGTGCTACGCTGAGCCCTCTGTGGAAAATGGGCTACGGGAGTTCCGGCTTTTCCGGGCGCGCCCTGCTGGACTACACTCGCTACCTTCAGACTGGAGACGCCCGTTTCCTGCGCGCCGTCTTAGCAGCTGCCGACCGATACCTGACTGAGGGTTTGCCGGAGGACCGTTCGGACCTATGGCCCCGGGCTGCCGGCCAAGTCATTTCGCTCATGGTGGTGCTTTCCCAGCAGCCGGCTGTGCCCCGCGAAAAGCGCAGCCGCTACCTGGAGTTTGCGCGCCGGACGGCTGACATGGCCCTGGAGGTGTTCCCGGTGAACGGTCTCTTTCGGGCCGACGGTTCGGCGCGGCACTACGAGGCCATAACCGGAGCCGACGACCTAGTGTACGCTTTGTTGCAATTATACTGCGCGCTGTCGCATCCGCCGCGCACCCTACCTCACATCGACGTGAATTGGTAGCTCCTAGCTATTACTGCGACGTGACAAGCACAGCAACGACCAGCTGACATGGCATAGCCGCAGCTCGTGCCTCAAGGCTAAAGGGTCGCCTTCCACAAATCCAATTATGCGCGGACAACCACGCCCGTTCGCCGAGTAGCGCCTCGGCGAGCATATTCCGGAACCATAAGTTGGCGAGTTTGGCTGCGCCTCGAGGCCACTCCAGCGCGAGCCGGTGCTCGGTATGCGGCTGGGCCCGCCATTAGTCCCGGTGTGCGCAACAGCTGCAAGGAGAAAAATGCGAGAGCGGCCGGTGTCTGCTGCCCTGCCGCCAGCTCACATACCGCCCATTTACCTCAACCAGCTCCAGAGCCGGTCTCTACACTCAGACTCGTTCGGGATCCCTGCTGCGCGGCAGAAGTCGTGGCTGCGACGCTTCGGAGGCAACAATTCGGAGGCAACAACTACTCCAGTTAGCTGCCACGCGCTCAGCGTGCTCGGAACCCGGCCTTGCGCCGCTGCGCCATATGGCTGCGTTCGCTCCATAGGCAGCTCCAAGCGATAGGCGAAAGGGAGGCTGGCCTGCCAGGGGGCCGCCGCCAGGTTGTGACGGGGGACAACGACACCATGACCCTGCAATAGTCCTTGAGCGGCTCACACCAGTCGGCGTAGCGTACGGGCTTGCTCAAGTCCCCGGGACGAGCTGGGGCTGCTGGTACTGACTTGAGTGAGGCGGGGCTTTGACGCGGTAATGCTCTCCACGGCCGAGACGTGCTTGAAACGCCACAGTGGCAGGGGGCCAAGCCGCATCTAGCGGCCGCGATAGTGTTTTTTGCTTGCCGCGCGCTCGTGCGTGATATCCAGGCCGGGTACGCGATCACGCTGACGGAATGGAGCGGCCCACCCAAGACATAAAGTCCACCGGACGGGGACTTGTGGTAATAATTACAAAAAGCCTCGCGGCAAGACGCGGGACGACTTCTCAAGGAGGGCAACCATGAGTGAAAGGCTGAGCCGCAGAAGCATGGCGGCGGCTGCGCTGGCCACCGCTGCGCTGCCCGCCCTCGAACCGGAGACCAAAGAGCGGATAGAGCGCAATGCACCGATCCGTTCCCGGGAGAAGCTCACCATCACCAAGCTGGAGACGTTTCTGGTAAAGCCACGCTGGCTTTTTTTGAAGATCCACACGGACGCGGGCATCGTCGGCTTGGGCGAGCCCATTCTAGAGGGACGAGCCAAGACGTGTGCGGAGGCGGTGCGCGAGGTGGAACCTTACTTGGTGGGCAAAGATCCCCGGCGCGTCGTGCATCACTGGCAGGCTATCTACCGACATGCGTTCTACCGCGGCGGCCCTATCTTGACGAGCGCGCTCAGCGGCATCGACATCGCGCTCTGGGACATCAAGGGCAAGGCGCTGGGTGTGCCGATTTACGAGCTGCTGGGTGGGCCTACGCGCACGCGCGTGCGGGTCTATGCCCACGCGGGAACGCCCGAGCTGCTCAAGAAACGCATGGCACAGGGATTCACTGCCTTCAAGTGCGGGCCAGCCAAGCGGCGGCCGTCCCGCTACATCGAGACGCCGGCCGAGGTGGAGTATGCAGCCGAGCGCTTCGCCGAGCTACGTCGGATCGCGGGCAAGGACAGGGACATCGCGATTGACTTTCACGGCGCCACCAGCCCGGCGACGGCGAAGCTGCTGATCAAGGCACTGGAGCCTTACCAGCCCATGTTCGTCGAGGAGCCCATCAACTGCCAAAACCACGACGTGATGGCCGAGATCGCCCGCTCGACCTACTTGCCGATCGCTACCGGCGAGCGGGTCTTCACCAAGTGGGGATTCCTCGAGGTGCTGCAGAAAGGCGCAGCGCGGGTGCTCCAACCCGATCTTTGCCATGCGGGGGGAATCACCGAGTGCCGACTAATTGCGGGCATGGCGGAAGCTTTCTACGCGGGCATCGCTCCCCACAACCCGCTGGGACCGATCTCGCTGGCAGCAGGCATCCAGCTGGCCGCTTCGATCCCCAATTTCGTCTGCCAAGAGCAGGTTACCTTGGGCGAGGGCTACCTTAAGCAGCCCTTTGTTGTCAAGGACGGATTCGTGGACATCCCCGCGGGTCCCGGCCTGGGGATCGAGCTCGACGAGAACGCCATGGCGGACAAGATCGGACACGACTGGCGCAACCCGGAAACCTACGATCCCGAGGACGGTTCTGTCGTGGACTGGTGAGGGGCGGCCGACCTCATACGGCCTTTTTATCGTGAGGGTCACAAAGCCCTCACAGCGCTGTGAGTATCCGAGCGCAGAGGAGCCGCCCTCGGATCACGCCACAGCCGTGGCTGCAAACTCTCAGAGAAACCGTTTCACGTAGTCGATCGTCGCTGGTAATTGCTCTTCAGTGACGTGTTCGATGCACAGGGCGAGTTGCCGGCCCAGCGACCGCAGCGCCTCGACAAATGCGCCGTAGTTCAGTTGGCCTGTACCGGCAGGGCAAGAACGCGTGCGCCCCTCGCTAAAACATACGTCGTTAGCGTGCGCCAAGATGATCTTGGTTCCAAAGGCCGCGATGGCGCGATCCATGGCTCGAGCGGTGTCTGGAAGATCCGGCGGGTGGATCAGGTG
>JANXAX010000285.1 GCA_025062175.1 Anaerolineae bacterium
TAGCCGTACCTCTGGAGTAGGGGAAATGCGTTCGTGTAGTGGTCGCGATAGCCGTCGTCGAAGGTGAGCACAATCGGTTTTTCGGGCAACGGCCAGCCAGCTACCAGATGAAAGACGAGCGCATGCAGCGTGATGCCCTGGTATCCCTGACTGCGCAACCAGGCGAGATGCGCCTCGAAGTCCTCAGGCGCCAGCGAGAGATCACGCCGATAGCGGTCGGCGTCGGGCGGCGGCTTTGAGATGTAATGGTACATCAGGATGGGGACGTCAACCGTGCGCGCCACCCCATCCGGCGTCGGCACCGGTAGCACCCGCACGGTCACATGGGCAGTCACCGCACCATCCTCAGTGCGCGCGGACAGGGTAAAGGCGGTCGTCTGCGTCAGGGTGAAGACCGCGCTGCCCGGCGCGACGATGCCCTCTTCCTTTCCGTCGTAGAGCAGATAGGCCTCGCGTGCATTGTGTAGATCCCAGCGCAGCGTCACCCAATCTCCCGGATAGATCGCCCACCGGTCAGGCAGAAAGTAGTCGATCGTCGCCAGCCGCGGTGTGGGGCTAGGAGTGGCGGTGGCCGTCGCGGTGGGAGTGGGCGTCTTGGTGGGCTTGCGCGTCGGGGTGGACGTCGGAGTCGCTGTGGGCGAGGATGTATGGGTGGGCGTGAGAAGTGCCATCGGTGTGCGCAGCGTGCGCGGAGGTGAGGGCGCTGCCGGCGGCACAGTCGCCGAAGTGTGCAGCGCCTCGGGCGGCAACGAGGTGGAAATCCAAACCGGCACCGTGGCCGGCGTCGGGGCGTAGGTGGCGGGATCAGCTTGTCCTGAACCGCCCGATGTGCCCGCAACCGAGTGGGTGGGTGATGAGTCCATCTGCCCGACGAACGCAAGCGCGACCCATATAACTGACAAAATCCCCAAAAGATGCCATAACCTGATGTGACGTGTACTATTCATCCAGACTCTACCTTCGCGTCGCACCCCCCGCAGGTCCCGAACCTGCATGGGGTTGAAATAACCCTTCACTCTGGCCCTCTCCCCCTTTCAGGGGTGGGTTTTTCATTCGACCGCGCGGCGCACGTGCGCCGGCGGCACAACAGCCTATGCCCAGGGGCACGGTATACTGTGCTCCTGCCGACATGGCCCGCACTAGTCCGGCAGCCCGTCTGGGTTGTCACCGCCAGCTCAGGGCCTCAGCTCCGCGGCTGGAAAAACCACGCCACCCCGGCTGCACGAAGCCATGGCCGCCGGTGCAAAAACCTACCTCTAAAAGCCTTCTCCCACCAAGGGCAAAGACAACCGCTCGCCGACGCGCGCCCCCGGTCACGCCATCCACGCTGCTTATCCATAGCGTGACCATGGATCCGCGCCATGATCGCGCGGGAGTGGTTGAGACCTGGTCGTTCTACATCCCGTCTGCGTTACGTGCATGGTGATTCTCGGCGAAACGACGCAACGCACGCAGTTGATCAGGCGTGAGCTTGACAAACGGGCGCACGCGACGGATCGCCTCAAGCGCCTGATCCACGCTCATGCCAGTGCTGATCAGATATGCGGCGGCCAGCGTGGGCGCCCGGCCCACCCCGCTGGCGCAATGCACATAGACGACACCCCCTTGGGCGACGACCCGGCAGATAAACTGCACGCCGGCATCGAGGGATTCCGGCGTCGGCGCATGATCATCCTCAGTGGGCAGCCACAGGTACACGTCCTCCGGCACGCCATAGATGCGGTCGTCGTGTTCCGCGCGCAGGTTGACCGTGGCGGTGATCCCGCGCGTCGTCAGCCAGCGCCAGCCGCCGGCGCGCATCTGTCCGCCGACCCACAACTGCGGCGTGATGCGACAGTAGCGCTCCACCTCGTGTCCCACCGCCCACATAAACAGGCGTGTCCACAGCCATGTGCCGGTGACGCGCCAGCCATAATGGCGCACACGATATACCGCGATCGCGGCCGCTTTGGCCAGCAGCCCCAAGGGATGCATCTAACTCCGCTCTTCCAAGGTGAAGTAGTGCAATGCGACGGCCGGCAACGCCTCGACGATCCGGCCATCCTGGAACAGCGCAGCCGCCACGCCGACGCGGTCGCCCAGCGAGACGCCCAGCGCCTGGCAGGGCACGCGCACTTCCCAGACGCGCTCTGTCGCCGCGCTGGCGACTGCCGCCTCCACCTCCAGCCAGCTGCCGCGCGGGCTGGCCGTCTTGAGCACCGCCCCGAAGCCGTGCTGCAGATCGATGCGCCAGCTGGCGCCGAACGGCGTCTCCGCAGAGACCCCTTCAGGGGACAGTCCAAAAGCCCCCTCCGCACCTGCAGGCGGTTCAGGGCGCAGGAACAGGCTCACCTCATACGGCCCTAAGGCCACCCAGGATTCCAACCGGAAGTACACAAAAGTGGGGTTATAGCCGAAGTACAACCGGCGCAACAAGCCCCGCTCGCCGCGCTGCATCGTGCCCGTCGAAGAGGTCGCCTCCAAGAAACCCGCACCCGACCACTCCAGGCTCGCCTCCGCCCCCGCTTCGAGGTGCGGCGCAATGTAGGCGCCGATGGCGCGGTAATCACGCGGCTCGGCGGTGGAGCGGATCGGCTGCAACAACCATGGTGGCACTGGCAGCCCGATAATGCGATAGACACCCGCCAAGTGCTCGCGGAACGTCCGGTCGAACAACGGCTCCTCGGTGCTCACGTTGTGGCTGTAATACCACCAGAACCAATCGCTCCCCTCGGCGATGTAGATCTGTCGCCACGCCGCCTCCAGGACATCCAGGCCGGCGCCGGGGACGGCGTTCTGCCAGGCCATCAGGTCGTTGCGCACCTGGGCCAGCACCTCCCAGGCACGGTTCTGATCCGCCTCGCCGATCCAGGTCTCCAAGTTGCCGCGAATCCACGAGCCGGTGGCCAGCTGTGGCAGCGTCTCACGCGGGGCAAACTGCTCGAGATATTCGGACACGGTCACGGTGCGCAGGTCTTTCGCCTCGCTCAACCCCTGATACAAGTGGTGCAAGAAGGGATCGCCCTGTTCCGGGTAGCTTTCCCAGCAATTCTCGCCATCCAGGATGATCGCCACCAGATAAGGATGCTCTGGGTCGTTCAGGCGCTCGCGGATGGTGCGCAGCCGCGCGATCAAATCCTCCGCGGCGTCTTGGCCTGCCATGCTCTGATAGACGAACCCGATGCGATCCGAGAGGACGTGGTCGCGGAAGATGACCGTCAACCCATCGACACGATACGGTTGGTACAGCAGCTGGGGGCGGATGACGTGGCCGTAGGCGTCGCGCTCGATCGCGGTGTTCAACGAGCGCGCCAGGATGGCTTCATCGGTGGCGAACCAGCGGATGCCGTAGCGTTGCAGCAAAGGGGGCAGCTCCGGACACACCGCGCCCTCCGGCGGCCACAGGCCGCGCGGGGGTTGACCGAAGGCAGCCTGGTGTGCCTCGACCGCCAAGCGCAGCTGTTCCAAGGCATCCTCGACGTGGCGGAAGGTACAGTGCGGCAGCGGCAGCGCAGGGCTGGCGCGCCGCGCCGTTTCCAGATCGATCAACAGCGGCAGGATGGGATGGAAATAGGGCGAGGTAGTCAGTTCGATCTGGCCGCGTGCCTGCAGCTCAGCATATAACGGCAGGACGCGCGCCACCCGCTCGCGCTGTTTCTCCAGGATCAGGTCGATGTCGGCGCGGGTGAAATTCTCGCCCTTCTCAACCAGTGCCCGTAACGCCGGATCGTTGCACACCGTCGCCGGGTCGATCCACACCAAGTTGAACCACGCCACCAGGTCGTAGTAATAGGCATCGCTGAAAAGATGGTGGCTACCGCGCGCCTGGTGACGCAGGTCGAGCAGCTGCTGGTAGCGCCGATGCGGCCGGACAACACGCTCCCAATTGGCACTGAAGAAGAAGGCGAGCATATACGCCTTCTCCTCTTCGCTCCAATGATCTTTGCGGCTCAGCGCCAGTGCATGATCCACTGCCTCGCCA
>JANXAX010000286.1 GCA_025062175.1 Anaerolineae bacterium
GTCATAGTGCCTGGCTGAACGGCGTGCCGATCCATGTGGACGACAGCGAGCAGATCCACGACGAGACGTTGCTGTGTGTCACTTCTGAGGCCCACCGGCACTATCGCATTGCGTTCGACGGCAAGACGCGTGCCTTTGGCAGCTCGGCGGCGCACATCTGCTATGTGGCGCGGGGTGCGGCGGTCGCGGCCGTGCTCGGCCATCAGGCGTTGTGGGATATCGCGGGCGCTTGGCCCGTCCTGCGCGCCGCGGGCGGCACCATGGTGTGCCTGCCGCGCGGCGAACCCCCTTTTGGGATGGCTTCCTGGGTGGACGGGCGCAAATCGCCCCATCCTCTCCTCGCCGGCGCCCCGTGGGCGGTGCCTTATTTCCTCGGCCGAGTCACCCTGCTCGATCGGTCCAGGCAACCTGAGGAGAGCTGATGAGCGGTGAGCGTGGACGGGCAGACGCAAAGCAATCCAGAGACCGCGCGCGCGACAGAGAGCGGCGCTTCTTCAGCCGCGCCCGAGGCGGCGGCAGCGGAGCCGGTGTGGACCTTTCGCGGCTACAAGCTGAAGGCCAGCGAGTTCAATCAGGCGATGATCCATTTCTTCCGCTCGCAGGTGTCGCGCGCCGATGTGTGGCGCCAACGCCTCGACATGACCACCAACTGGGCGGTGCTCACCACCGGCGCGACGATCTCGGTGGCCTTCACCCGCGACCTGGGCAATCACGGCGTCATCCTCCTCAACACGCTGCTGGTGACCTTGTTCCTGTTCATCGAGGCACGCCGCTATCGCTTCTATGAGGTCTGGAGCACGCGGGTGCGCCTGATGGAGACCGATTTCTTCGCCGCGATGCTGGTGCCGCCCTTCCAACCGGCGGCGGACTGGGCGGAGAGCCTGGCGGAGAACTTGCTGCAGCCCCACTTCACCATCTCCCTGGCCGAGGCATTGGGCCGGCGCTACCGGCGCAACTACGTCTGGATCTACTTTATCTTGGCGGTCGCCTGGCTGGCGAACGTGAGCACGTATCCCGCCCCGGTGCAGTCGTTCGAGGAATTCCTCGCCCGCGCCGCGCTGGGGCCCATTCCGGGCTGGCTGACCCTGGCGCTCGGTTTGCTGTTCAACCTGGGCTTGCTCATCATGGGGCTGTTGACGGTGACGCTGCAGGAAGCCGCGGGGGAGGTCTGGCCGCGCTACGGCACCGCACCCGACCTGTTCCGCCTCGAGTCCATTTTCCCCAAACCGGCATCGCCGGGCTGGCGCGCATGGTTCCGGCGCAGCTATCAGCGCGAGCAATTGCTGGCCTTGGTGATCACCGATCAGGCGCGGGCGATCAGCGACAAAATCCTCCACGAGATGAAACGCGGAGTCACCGCACTCAGCGGCACCGGCATGTACACCGGCCAGACGCGCACGGTGCTGATGTGTGCCTTGACCGTCACCGAGGTGGCGCAGCTGCGCGCCATCGTGGCGGCGCTGGATCCGCAGGCGGTGCTGATCGTCGCGCCGGCACGCGAGGTCTCGGGCGGCGGATTCGTGCCGCTGCGGGAAAGGTTGGAGCTATGAAGACAGCGTGAGAGGTCGAAATGGCAGACATGGCCGATCAGCTTGCAGCGAGCAAACCGTTGCGTGGACGGGTGGCGCTCATCACCGGCGCGTCGCGGGGCATCGGGCGCGCCATCGCGCTCGAGCTGGCGCGCCGCGGCGCCGACATCGTGGTCAACTTCCTGCGCCGCCGTTCCGCCGCTGAGGAGGTGGTCGGCGCCATCCAGGCGCTGGGCCAGCGCGCCATCGCCATCAAGGCCAATGTCGGCGCCGCAGAGGAGATCGAGCGCATGTTCGACCAGCTGCAGGCTGAGTTCGGACGGTGCGATATCCTGGTGGGCAATGCCGCCACCGGGGTGATCCGTCCGATCACCCAGCTGGAGGACAAGCACTGGGACTGGACGCTGGACATCAACGCCCGTTCGATCCTGCGCTGCGCGCGCCGCGCCATCCCGCTCATGGAAGCCCAGGGTTGGGGGCGCATCATTGGGATCACCAGCTTCGGCAGCACCCGCGTCTTCCCCGCCTATGGGATCGTCGGGGTGAGCAAAGCCGCCATCGAGGCGCTCATCCGCTACCTGGCGGTCGACCTGGCGCCCAAGGGGATCATCGTCAACGCGGTGTCGCCGGGGGTCGTCGAGACCGAGGCGTTGAAATACTTCCCCATCGACCTGGAGCAGACGCTGCGCGAAGGCGCCTTGCGCACCCCGGCGCGCCGGCTGGCCACCCCCGAGGACGTCGCCAAGGTGGTGGCCTTCCTCTGCTCCGACGATGCGGCGATGATCGTCGGGCAGACCATCGTGGTCGACGGCGGCTGGTCGATCCTGGCATGAGGCATGCCCGTATGCGGGTCCCACTTGCCGCAAGATCCCCCGGCGCTCAGGCGCATCGTCCGAATGCGCGCCTCACACCCACCTCGCAACCACGCTGGGATCACCGGAGATGAGCGTCCCACAGCTGGGCAGGAGCGCACTCCTGCGCCAAATCCCCTATCTGCGAGGGCTGGACGAAACGACGTTGGATGCCCTGGCACGCGCGGCCCGGACCCAGCACTATCCGGCCGGGGCGGTGATCCTGGTCGAGGGCGACCCCTGTCCAGGGTTATGGGTGGTGGAATCCGGCCGCGTCAAGGCCAGCCTGCTTTCGCCCAGCGGCCGGGAACACATCCTGGCCATCTACGGCCCGGGCGACGTGATCAATGAGCTGAGCGCCTTCGACGGGGCATCCAGTCCCGTCACCCTGCAGACGCTGGTCGAAACACACCTGGCGGTGATCAGCTGCCCGGTGTTCCAAAAGTTGCTGGACGAACATCCCGAAGTGGTCCGCGAAGCGGTGAAGCAGCTGGCGCGCCACAGTCGCCAGCTGGTCGCCACGATCGCGGATCTGTCCCTGCGCACCGTCACCGCCCGCCTGGCCGGGCTGTTGCTCGACTCGGCCGCGCAATCGCACGACGCCATCATGACCCGCAGCCAGATGGCAGCCCGCTTGGGCACCGTGCGCGAGGTGGTCAGCCGCGCACTGCGCGACCTGGAACGCCTGGGCCTGATCCGCATCGAACGGGAACGCATCATCTTGCTGAAACCACACGCGCTCGCCCAGTTGGCCGAGCGGGAATGAGGCGGAGATGGCGCTCGCCCCACCACGCTGCGACTTAAGTCACAGCAAATCCCGCACCTGATATCGTAACATGAAAGCAGAGAGGATTTGGCAGCATGCGCCTCTTACCGATCATCCATCTTGAGCAGTGCACCGGTTGTGAATGTTGTGTCGCCTGTTGTCCCACCCAGGCGCTGGAGATGCGCGACGGAAAGGCGTTCTTGGCTTACCCGGAACGGTGCGACTACGAGGCACGCTGTGAAGAGGTGTGTCCGGTAGGAGCGATCGAGCTGCCGTACCACATCGTCCTGGGGGCGTCCGAGGAAGACTTTCGAGGGCGATCACACCCCGGTGATGGCGTATCTGGTCAGGAGGCTGGATGAAAGCGACCGAGATCTTGAAAGAAGAACACCAGGTGATTCTGCGGGTGATCGCTTCCCTGGAGAGAGGTGTCGAACTGCTGGAGCGCGGCAGCCCCATGCGACCCGGCTTCTTCGCTGATGTCGCCCGGTTCATCAAGGGCTTTGCCGACGGCTGCCATCATAAGAAAGAGGAGGGTGTGCTGTTCACCAGGATGGAAGCCCATGGCATGTCCCGCCAGGCAGGGCCGATCGCGGTGATGCTGGCGGAACACGAGCACGGACGCCGCTATACCCAGGGATTGGCCGAGGCGGCGCGTCGCCTGGAAGAAGGCGATGCCAGCGCCCGCATCGAGCTCATCCTGAATGCCCGTGGCTATATCGAACTGCTGCGTCAGCACATCGCTAAGGAAGACGCCATCCTGTTCCCGATGGCCGATCAGGTCATCCCGCGCGCCGAGCACGACG
>JANXAX010000287.1 GCA_025062175.1 Anaerolineae bacterium
GATCGTCAAGATGCCCACGCGCATCATCACCAGCTACCCCTGATCCCCATTCACCAGTGCACACCACGACCCGAATATGCCTTCTTCCGTAGTACACAGATATGGCCGGCTCAGGTCACGCTGCGCTAGGCCATAGCGGGGCTTGCCCGCGCGCTAATATCCATGCAGTAGACTAATCGTGCTGTTCCAACGCACCTCTTCAGGTCTGAAAGATCGCAGATACCGGTATCAGGTGGGAAGATGCCCAGGATGTGAAAGCCTAACGTCGCTGTGAACTCGAATCCCCGCAACACCAGCACCTGGCTCAGCAGCTGGCGATACCCTTGGAGTATTTGTTTTTCCTCGGGGAGGATACGCCCGCGCGTGTCCGACAGCTCTAGGGTCTCGGGCTCCTTGTTCATCGCGACATAGCCTGCCACAGGGTTGTGATCGGTCAAGGCGATGACGTTGAGACCACGCGCCGCCGTGCGGCGCAAAATCTCCGGATACGTAGCGTCTAGGTGTGCGTAATCCGCCGACGCGGGCGTGTGAATGTGCCAGTCCACCCGATACCACTGCTTGCCCACCCGCTTCCCCCGATATTGCCGACTGCTCACGGCTCGGCATCTCCTGAGGACTGCAGTGCGGGAGTGCGCAACAGCGGTTCTCCCCCGTCCTGCGGTGGATTCATCTCGTCCTCATCAGGGGTTGTCTCTGCCAGCTTCTGCTGGGTATTCCGCCCGTCTCGCAACGCGATGTTGAGCACCTCATCCACATAGTCCACCAAGATGATTTTCATCTCCTGGCGCACATGTTGAGGCAGCTCGTCCAGGTCCTTTTCGTTGCGACGCGGGATGATCACCGTGCGCAGGCCGGCACGATGGGCCGCCAGCACCTTTTCCTTAATGCCCCCCACCGGCAGCACCCGTCCGCGCAGGGTGATCTCCCCGGTCATGCCGATGTCATCCCGCACCGGTCGTTCCGTCAATAGTGAGGCCAGTGCTGTGACGATGGTGATCCCAGCGGATGGACCATCTTTCGGCACTGCACCAGCAGGTACATGGATGTGAATATCGTTTTTGTTGAAGAAATCCTTGTCCACCCCCAGCTGATCTGCCTTGGAACGGATGTAGCTCAGGGCCGCCTGGGCCGACTCCTTCATCACCTCACCCAACTGACCGGTGATCGTCAACCCTTTCTGGCCTGGCATTTTGGTGGCCTCTACGAAGAGCACATCTCCACCTGTGGGGGTCACCGCCAGACCGGTGGCCACGCCGGGAATCTCGGTACGTTCTGCGGCTTCGAAGAAGTAGCGTGGCTTGCCCAAATACTCGCTGACCTGTGCCTCGTCCACAAAGACGCTTTGGGCGACACCCTCAGCGATGCGTGTGGCCACCTTGCGGCAGATGGCACCGATCTGGCGTTCCAGATTGCGCACACCGGCCTCGCGAGTGTACTCACGAATGATCTTGAGCAGCGCTGCCTGACTGAAGGAGATCTCGTCCGGGCGTAGGCCGTTTTCCTTGATCTGGCGTGGCACGAGATAGCCCTGAGCAATGTGCAGCTTCTCGTCATCGGTGTAGCCGGAGAGCTCGAGCACCTCCATGCGGTCGCGCAGTGGGCCGGGAATAGTGTCGAGCACATTGGCAGTGGTGATAAACATCACCTGGCTTAGGTCGAAGGGAACGTCCAGATAATTGTCGCGGAACTCACGGTTTTGTTCCGGGTCGAGCACTTCTAGCAGGGCCGAGGATGGGTCCCCGCGCCAGTCAACGCCGATCTTGTCCACTTCATCCAGCATAAACACTGGATTCTTGGAACCGACGCGTCGGATGGCCTGGATGATGCGCCCCGGCATCGCTCCAATGTACGTGCGGCGGTGGCCGCGAATCTCGGCTTCGTCGTGCAGGCCACCCAAGCTCATCCGGATGAACTTGCGTCCCATCGCGCGCGCAATGGACTGACCCAACGAGGTCTTGCCAGTGCCTGGCGGGCCCACGAAACACAGGATCACCCCTTCGCGCTCCTTGCGGATGAGGTCCTCGTGCTCTTCGGAACCCACTTCGGCACTCTGGCGTTCGGCCGCACGTTCCAGGCGCAGCTTGCGCACGGAGAGATATTCCAGGATGCGCTCTTTGATCTTCTCCAAGTTGTAGTGATCTTCGTCGAGCACCTGACGTGCCCGGGCGATGTCCAGCACATCCTCGGTGGTCACTGCCCACGGCAGCGAAGTCAACCAGTCCAGATAAGTGCGAATTACACTGTACTCAGCCGCCGCCGGTGGCAACTTCTCCAGCCGGCTGAGCTCGCGCAATGCCTCCTTCTCGGCCTCCTCGGGCATATGGGCCTCGGCGATTTTCTTGCGCAGCTCCTCGATTTCCATCTGTTGCTCATCGCTTTCGCCTAGCTCGCGCTTAATCGCCTTCAGCTGCTCGCGCAAAAAATATTCGCGCTGCATCTTTTCCATTTCGGACTGCGCTTCGCTGCGAATCTTCTTGCCCAGCTCCAGCACTTCCAGCTCATGGGTGAGGATACCGGTCAAGTGGCGCAATTTATCGGTGACATAATCGAGCTCCAGCACCTTCTGCGCATCCTGCAGGTCCATGCGTACGCTGGTTGCCACCATATAAGCCATCTGGCGTGGGTCATTGGTGCTGGAAACGGCCATCATCAACTCGTCCGGCAGATGCGGCACCAGGGCCACCAACCGCCCGAAGAGCTCCACCACATTGCGCATCAGCGCTTCGGTCTCTAAGCTAGGTTCCGAGGGCATAATGTCCGGGATAGGGGTGACCCGTGCTTTCAGGTACGGCTGTTGCGCCGTCCACTCATCAATCCGAATGCGCTCGATGCCCTGTACAATGATGCGAATCGTGCCATCGGGTGCCTTGATCAGGCGATGGATGACGGCCACCGTGCCAATCTGATAGACCTGGTCCGGTCCGGGCTCATCCAGCTCCGGATCCTTGGAGGCCACCAAGCCAACGTAGCGATCCCCCACCGCAACATCATCGATCAAGCGCACCGAACGCGGTTGGCCAACCGTCAAGGGCACAACCATCAGCGGATACACCACCACCCCACGCAAGGGGAGGATAGGCAGTTCGGCAGGGATGGGCGGCGTAGAAGACATACGTTGTGTCTCTCCAGCCACTCCTGCAGGCGATGTACCAGAACCCACGGTCGGCATATTAGTATCTCCTGTCATCCTTAGGGAGTGTGATGATCAAGAACCCATTGTGATAAGAAGCGGTGATCGCCTCCGCGCGGATAGGCATCACCAGGTGAATTTCCGCACCAAATTCACCATAGGGTATTTCCATCTGGTGATAACCCAACTTTTCCTCTCGGTCATGGCGAACGCCGCGCACGATCAAGCGACCATCTGCAAAAGTGATGTTAAAGTCCTCTTCCGCCATCCCGGCGATTTCCATCCTGACCACCAACGCATCACGTGTTTCGTAAACATCCGTCGGAGGACGCCACATACGTCCCGGGTAGCTCACGCTCCACTGGCGACCATAGAAGATGGTGCCAATGATCATCTGCGTGGCCTCTCCTGAGCGCGCTCGCGTGTACTGGATCGGCATTACAATGCTCCTGTTTATCAGGCTTTCAGAACCTGAAACTTGATCAAATTATACCATTGACACTGGAAAGAGAGCAACTAAATGTAAGAAGGGTACAAAAAGTCTGCCGAAAACGGAACCGTTCGACACCACGATATGCTCGCGGCCTGGTATCATAGTTCCTCGGCTGTGCCACAAAATGTCTATCAAGACAGTATGCTCAGCATACCGAGATAATGATCTCCGACCTCCGTCCCGGGTTCACTCTTTCCCTGAAGCCTGATAGATGCCAAGTCGAAGAGACCACCAAAAGCAAGCACCCAACGCGGCAAGGGGCACGCGCGTGTTGTCCTGTTGCGACAGTGCGCGCCGAAACAAAAGCCAGATACAAGACCGGAA
>JANXAX010000288.1 GCA_025062175.1 Anaerolineae bacterium
CCACAGCGCTCCCCATCCCTTGATAGGAAGGGAAGGGGAGCGCGGGCCATGCGGAGGGCGTTACAGCTTCAGATCCTCAGCCCAGATCTGGTAGTGTTCCAGCAGGTCGGGATTCTGCTCGCGCCACTTGGTCGCGACCGCCTGGGCATTTTCACCTGCCTGTTCACCAGTGTATTCCCCAGCGACGATCTTCTGCGAGTTGACGAACATAGCATCGGTCCAGAACATTACGGGCATCAGGTTGGAAATGTAGGGTACAGTGTCCGGGTTGGCTACCCAGGTCTTCCAAGCCTCCCGGAAGAGCGGATCCTCAATCGCCGAGCCATCCCAAGAGGCATCGGTGGGCAATGCCTTCGCGTCGGTCCAGATGGCCTGGACGCGCTCCGGCGTGTGCAGGAATTCGAGGAACTTGGCTGCGAGCTCTTTATGCTGGCTCTGGGAAGAGATGCCCAATCCCTGCAAGTCACGGATAGGTTTGTTGTTCATCTTCCCCTTGCCACCCGCTGGGAAGACCATCAACCCCACCTTCTCCGGTCCGAGCATGCTGGCCTGCTTTCCCAAGGTCGGGATCACGATGGCGGTCATAGCTCCCTTGCCAGCACCGAAGTAATCCATGCCAGGGTAGAGGTCAATCGAGTTCATATCCTCATTAATGTAGCCGGCTTTCCAAAGCTGCTCCAGCTTGGTCCAGTGCTCGTGATACTTAGGTTCGCGCCAGTCCAGCTCGCCGATGAACAGCTGGAGCGCCTCGGCAGGAGAATCGAGATTAGGGCCAAGCCCGTGCCCCATATACCATTCACCCCAAAAGCCATCTTTGAGGCCCGCTACGATAGGCGTGAACCCCTTGGACTTGAGCTTGTCACAGGCATCCAGCAGCCCTTCCCAGGTGGTCGGTGGCGCATCGGCGTTCAGGCCGGCTTTGTCGAACATCTCTTTATTGTACAGCCACATCGGCGATGCGGCGTACCAGCCCAGCCGATATTGCTTGCCCTGGTAGATGCTGAGCACCGTCGCATCTGCCTCCTTGAGCAGCTTGTCGGAGATGAGACCGTTGAGCGGCTCGAGGTAGCCCAGCCACACGCTTTCCATATGGTAGATGCCGTTCCATAGGAATTGGATATCTGGCGCGTTGCCTGCCGCTGAGGCGGTCTGAAACTCGGAAATGACTGTCGCGGTGTCCTGCAGCGTCACCTCGATGGTCACACCCGTCTCTTTCTCAAACATGGCGACGCTGTCTTTGACCCATTTCTCCAGACCAGGTGCTTCTTGTTCACCCCACCACCACATTCGCAGCCTCTCTCCCGCGGCCCGTGCCGGATAAGGAGCACCACGCATCCATGGGCAAATGCCCGCCGCGAGCGCGCCAGCGGCCATCAACTTGAGAAAGTCACGTCGCGAAATGCGCAGAACCTTGTGAGACATTTTCCCTCCTCCTTGTCTAGTATGACCTAGCTGGACTCATCGAGTAGCGGAGCAGAGGACAGTGCTTTTTGCTCCCAGACACCGATAGTATCTGGCATCCCTCCTTTTCCGTGGCGAAATACCGCGTAACTGCGCGGCTCGAAACCTTCACATCCTCGTTATCCGATAACGAAGGGAGAGCAGAGCCTCGACAAAATGAGGGCGTAGTCGGTTGCTGAAATGGCATAGAGGTCACAAGAGAATAACACCTTAGCTCGGTCTCATAAGCCGGTCCCGTTACCAAACGCCAGATAGAGCTCGCGTTCATTGCACCAGTGGTCCCGAGTGTTAACCGTGTGATCCTTCTTATGCCACCTTCTGGCGAATTGTAATACGTCTCTCTTGCAGGCGACAAGCGCTTACAGAGGAACTCGAGAATCCCTCTGAGCGACCGGATTGGCGAACGAGGAGGGGTCACGAGGTGGATAGGTCGAACATCTTTTGGGAGTTTCTGTATGGCTCGCCGGGTTGCCCAGAGGAATAGCGGCAATACCATCTGACAGGTCATACCTGCATTGTAGCACAGATATCCTTTTTGTCAAGCCTCACGAGGAGGTGGTGAAATATATCAGTTACCATCTCCATATTATTCTATTTTTCGCGAAAATCTGAGCCGCTTAGGGACTTTTCCAACGCACCCACCAATTTGATTTGCTCCTCCCATGGCCGCGTGTTACAATGAAGTGAATATCATATTATGATTCCGGATCCGAATAAAGTGCTGTCCGTGCACATTCGCGTTTTCCTGACGTTAGTGGCCGCCGTACTCATATTTACCCTGGGAATGGCAACCGGATTCGGGGTGCATTGGTATCTCACCCGTGACAATCCGACTGATGAGGAGATTGCGCAGTTTAATCTCTTTTGGGAAGTCTGGCGGCTTGTCAGGGAAAGATATTATGGCGAGATTCCCGCCGCGCCGACCCCTGTGTACGGCGCTATCCGCGGTGCCTTGGCGACGCTGCAGGATCCGTATACGATTTTCGTCGAGCCACAGCCGCGCGCCCTAGAGAAGGCAGATCTACAGGGACGATTTGGGGGCATCGGCGCTTTGGTCACGCGGGGCAAGGAAGGTGAGGTGCTGCTGCAACCGATGCCTGGCTCTCCGGCTGAAAGGGCCGGCATTCAAAATGGCGACCAGCTCCTCAAGGTGGATGATACGGTGATCACGACCACGATGCGCACCGAGGAAATCGTGTTGCTCATTCGGGGTGACGTGGGCACCCAGGTACGCCTCACGCTGCAGCGCACCGGTTTGACCGCTCCCCTGGAGATCTCCGTCACGCGTGAGCTGATTGAGACACCTTCGGTGGAGTGGCGTATCCTCGAACCGCACGAAACGATCGGATATCTGCGTATTCGGATGTTCACCGAACGCACGGCCGAGGAGACACGACGTGCCTTGCAAGACCTGCTGGACCGGGGAGCGAGCACCTTCGTTCTAGATCTCCGCGGCAACGGCGGGGGAGTTTTGGATGCAGCTGTTGACGTGACGAGCGAGATTCTGGATTCAGGCGTGGTGTTGAATGAAGAACGACGGGATCAGCCGGAGAAGAGCTACATGGCTAAGCCGGGGGGACTGGCTGTGCAACAGCCCCTGGTGGTCCTGGTAGATGGTGGCACGGCGAGCGCTTCGGAAATTGTCGCCGGTGCCTTGCAGGACCACAAGCGTGCGACATTAGTCGGAGAGAAGACATTTGGCAAAGGCTCGGTGCAGCTGGTTTTCGACTTGTCAGACGCATCGTCTGTACACATCACGGTGGCGCGTTGGCTGACCCCGAACCGTCAACGCATCGATGCCCAAGGCCTGCAACCGGACATCATCGTCCCGATCTCCGATGAGGAGCGCGCTGCTGGGCGTGATCCCCAGCTCGAACGTGCGATTGCTTATTTGCGCGAACGCGCTGTGGCAGCTCCTTATATGGAGCGTGGGAGATAATTCTATGAGCCTCAGTGAGTTTCTGAAGTCGGTGATCAAATTGTGGATTATGGCCATGCTGGCGGCGGCGCTGATGATAGTCGCCTTTGGAGCGGGGTACTTTCTGCATACCCTGTATCCGCTGGAACTGGGAACGCTGGGCAGCGTCGTGGTCGCCGCGCCATCCCAAGCGGCGCAAGAACGTCAACCGGCCGAGTTTGCTATCTTTTGGGAAGCGTGGCAGTTCATCGAACAGCGCTTCTACGGAGAGATACCCCCTGTACGGGAACGCGTCTACGGGGCTATCCGCGGTATGGTGAATGCTTTCGGCGACCCGAACACCGCTTTTATCGACCCCACCCGGGCGGAGATCTTCCGTCAGGACACCAGTGGCAGCTTCGAGGGGATCGGCGCGGCGGTGCGGATGGATCAGATGGGGCGTCTGGTCATCGTAGAACCGTACCCCGGTCGCCCGGCAGCGGAGGCAGGCTTGCAACGCGGCGACGTCATCCTCAAAATCGACGGCACCCCCACTGAGGGGATGAAGATGCGAT
>JANXAX010000289.1 GCA_025062175.1 Anaerolineae bacterium
TGTACAGTGCACAGAAGGGGCTGCGTTGCAACGCCTCCGCACCACCCGCCACAATCTCAGCCATCTCGATGATGTCCTTGAGGTTCTCCAGACTCCATGCCGTGAACACGATGGGCTTGATCGTGTTGCGCACCATCGCCTCGAAGTGATGGATATCGGAGATGGCCGCTGGCACATCCGAGGCGATGCCAGAGCACATCATGAAGGACAGATGCGGCAGTGCATCCACCAGCCGGCTGGTACGCGCGATATCCTCCTTACGCACCGGTCGGCGTTCGCCGGTATCAATGTCCACGATGTTAGGGGTGTCGGAACCGGTGCCGAAGTAGGCGCGCTCGCCCTGCAGAGCCATCGCCGGCCGTCCCAACCGGTCGCAGAGCACCACCCGGCTGGGCGTTACTTTGATAGCCCATTCGACCAAATGCGCAGGAAAGCGCACGCGTTTTCCATCCACCCAGCATCCTGCTTTGGCGAAGACTTCGATCGCACGCGGTTCCTCGACCTGGACGCCAGTGCGGCGCATAACCTCCAAGGTGGCATAGTGCAGTTCTGCGATTTGGTCATCGCTGAGCACGCGGAAGCGCGGAGTTACGTTGACAGTGTAATTGCTGCGTATGTACATCAGTGCACTCCTGTCTGAACACCACAACGTTGATCGGCGCGTCGGACGACGGCGGCGACGGCCGCTTCCACCTCATCTGGCAAGGGCTGTGGACGGTGGGTTTCCAAAATTTGGCGCACACGCTGATTGGCCAGTTCGCCGTAAGTACGGCCCCCCTTTTCTTGCCAGCTGGCATAGGTGGTGCGGTTGAGCAGAGTGGGATACCAGTTCTCGCGGAAATGACGCAACGTGTGCTCCTCGTTTAGGAAATGGCCTCCTGGTCCCACCCGGTCGATGACGTCCAACGCCAGCGTCTCCTCGCTGACTTCAACGCCGTCCATAATACGGCGTACCAGTCCGATCACCTCATCGTTCATCACAGTCAACTCCATCGAAGCGGTCAACCCATACTCGATATAGCCGACGTCGTGGGAGAGGTTGCCGCCGGCCAGCGCCGTGACCAGGATCCACAGCGCTGCCTCCAGGCTCGCCTGTTGGTCGAACACTTTGGAATCCGAACAACCGCCGAAGCTGAAGACGGGCAATTGATAGTGGCGTGCTAGGTCGCACAGCGCAGCCATGTTGATCCAGAACTCTGGCGCGGCATAGGAGACGTTCATATGCCGCATATCCATGATGGCCACCCCACCACCGTACACGAACGGTGTCCCCTCGTTGATCAGCTGGGCGATGACCAATCCGCTCAGCAGCTCGGCGTTGGCGACGAGCAACCCCCCGGCGCTGGTCACCGGCGCCACGGCGCCGAAAGTCATCCCCGGCGTGTAAACCACCGGCAAGCGTTTGCGCGCCATATACATCAGCTTGGTGGTGCCTTCGACGATGTGTTGCAGGGGCGAGACCGGCTCGGTGTAGAGAATAGCGAACGGGTTGCGCTGAAATGCCTCTGTCCCGCCCGCCACGATCTCACAAATCTCGATAATGTCTTTGAGATTCTCCAGATTCCAGGCGGTGAAGCAGAGCGGCTTGGTGGTATGACGCAGCATCGTGACGAAGTGGTGGATGTCCGAGGTCGCCTGGTCGATGTCCTGCGCGATGGCCATGCACATATGAAAGTCGATGTTGGGCAGGGCATCCACCAAACGGGCGAAGTTTTGGACATCTTCCAAGCGGCCGGGTCGTCGCTCGCCCGTGTAGGGATCGATCACGTTCGGACAGTCGGAGCCGGTGCCGAAGTAGGTCTTGTAGCCTTCCAGTGTCATAGCGGATTGCCCAAGCCGGTTGTACAACACGACGCGCGGCGGCGCCACACGGATGGCCCACTCAACCAAGTGCGGTGGGAAACGCACCCGTTCACCATCTACCCAACAACCAGCCTTTTTCAGAAGCTCGCGCGCTTCCGGCACCAACACTTTGACACCGGTGCGCCGCAATACTTCCAGAGTGCCGTAGTGCAGTTCGTCTACTTGGTCGGGTGAAAGCACCTGAAAGCGCGGACTGGCATTGACCGTGTAGTTGCTTCGGATCATCGTATCGCTCGCTCCTTAAACTCGCTTTATCTCGTTGTTGGCAGAGCTCCTGGATACCGGTCGTGTGAAGAGGATTGCGCCGAACGATTCTATCCGCCCAGATAAGCGCGTTGCACTTCTGCAGCTCCTGTCCACTGCCCTGATGACGGATGCGACCCAGCTCAAGCACATACGCGCGGTCGGCGATGGCAAGAGCCCGACGCGCATTTTGCTCCACCAGGAACACAGTGGTGCCGCTCTCGTGGATCAGCCGGATCTGCTCGAAGAGGGCCTCAACAACTTTGGGTGCTAGACCCAACGAGGGCTCGTCCAGCATCAGCAGCTCTGGCGAGGTCATTAGTCCGCGGCCGATCGCCAGCATCTGTCGCTCGCCACCCGAAAGGGTGCCCGCCTTTTGCCGTTGCCGTTCGCGCAAACGTGGGAAACGTTCAAAGACGCGCTCGATCCGTTCTTCGAGCGTGGCACGGTCCACGGTGAAGCCACCCATCTCTAGGTTCTCCCGAACCGTCAGTGAGGGAAAGACATTACGTTCCTGAGGCACCAACGCCAGTCCATAGGCGGTGATCGCATGCGGGGGCAACCCGGTGATCGGCTTCCCTTTAAACCTGATGACACCGCTATGGATGTCGGTCAGCCCGAAGATGCTGCGCAGGAGGGTGGACTTGCCGGCGCCGTTCGCGCCCACCATCGTGACGATCTCGCCGGCTGCCACCTCCAAGCTTACTCCGTGCAGCACCTCGCTCTTGCCATAGCCGGCGACCAGCTGATGCACTTCCAAGATGATGCGATCGGCAGTATGCGCAATGCTCATGGTGCACACGTCCCCAGATAGGCGTCAATGACGGCCGCATTGGCGCAGATCTCGGCCGGCGTCCCCTCAGCGATTTTCTGACCGTAGTCCAACACCGCGATGCGGTCGCAAAGGTTCATGATCACCCGCATGTCGTGCTCCACCACCAAAAAGGTTTTGCCCTGTTTCCCGCGCAGATGACGAATGTAGTCAAGAATACGATTGACCAAAGTAGGATTGATGCCCGAGGTGGGTTCGTCCAGCATAACCAGCTGCGGATCGCTCATCAGAGCACGGGTGAGCTCGACCATTTTCTGCTCGGCATAGGAGAGGTTGCCGCAGTACTCATTGGCCGCGTGCTCCAGGCCCACGATTGCGAGCAGCTCCCGCGCTCGCTCAATCGCCTGGCGCTCCTGTCGGCGCACATGGGGCGTGCGCAGGACTCCCCACAGCAGGTTTTCGCCCGGCTGATGGGGCACGCCCAGCAACAGGTTCTCCATCACGGTCATACGGTTAAACGTGCGCACCAGCTGAAATGTGCGTGCGATGCCATAGCGAGCGATTTGGTAGGGACGCAGACCGGTGATGTCATGGCCATTGAAGAAGACGCGCCCTTCAGTCGGCTCGAGGAAGCCAGTGACCAGGTTGAAAACGGTGGTTTTGCCGGATCCGTTGGGCCCGATGAGACCAAAGATGCTCCCGCGTGGCACCTCGAACGAGCAGTGATCGACGGCTCGCAAGCCGCCGAAATCCTTGGTGAGTCCCTCGACCTTCAGCAATGTTGCATCGGAAGCGCTCATTCGTACACCACCTTGCGCTCGGGGATCAAACCGCGTGGCACGAAAATGGTTGCAATGATCAACAAGATGCCGAAGATCAGCTGTTGCAGCGCAGCCGGGTTCAGCCAGAGGGGCAGTCCGACAAAACGCAACCCTTCACGCAGCGCTACAAACACCACTGTGACCGCCACAGCACCCAGATTGTTGCCCAAACCGCCTAATACGATGATCAAAAAAATGAAG
>JANXAX010000028.1 GCA_025062175.1 Anaerolineae bacterium
AGCAGACGCAGTGTCACCTGATGCGACAGATAACGTTCCAGATAGCGCAGCACGCCCCGGGCAATGCCGAAAAAGCGTACTCCTACAATGGCGACTTGTAATGCTGCCAACGGCGGATGATACGCCGCGCTGGCGATGAGATGCGCGGCCGTCGCCATCAGGCCGATACTGCTGGCGATGGTGGCAAAGCCGGCCAGCAGCGCAAGCCCCATACGCGGAGCATACGGCGCAACCAGCTGCACCAGGCGCCAGAACGTGCTTAACATTGCCGGAAGCTTATCCTCGTCGCTCTGTGATAGCGATTCCGTAGGCACTTTGTAGAGTGTCATCGTGTTGTCACCTAGAGCGGGCCGTAGGTGGTGGCCAACCGATAGTAAAGTCCCTGGCGCGCCAGCAGTTCGTGATGGCGACCATGTTCGGCGATGCGTCCTTCCGAGAGCACCCAGATCACATCGGCATCCTGGGTGGTGGTCAGGCGATGGGCGATCACTAACACAGTGCGCCCGTACATTAGCTGCGCGATGCTCGCCTGCAGAAGTTCCTCGTGGTGTGCGTCCAGGCTGGAAGTGGCTTCGTCCAGGATGAGCAGGGGGGCATCCTTCAGGAAGGCACGCGCGATGGCGATGCGCTGTGCCTGGCCGCCGCTCAGACGGGCGCCGCGCTCCCCGATCAGGGTGTCGTAGCCTGCGGGCAGTTCTCGGATGAAGGTGTCGGCATGTGCCAGGCGTGCTGCGGCGATGACCTCTTCCATGGTTGCATCCGGCCGCCCCAGGCGGATGTTGTCCGCCACCGATGCATTCAGGAGATAGGGCAGCTGAGGCACCCACGCCACCTGCATACGCCACCAGGTTGGATCTAGCGAGTCCAATGGCACATTCCCCACGTAAATACTGCCCTGCTGCGGCTCGATGAAACGCAATAGCAGCTGCACGACCGTGCTCTTGCCACTGCCGCTCGGCCCCACGAGTGCCGCCTTCTGTCCAGGCAGCAGCTCAAGGGAGACTCCGCGTAACGCTGGCCGCATGCCATCCTGATAGGCGAAGTGGACATCCACAAAGCGGATTGGAAGGTCTGTCACGGATGGTAGCGTCCTCGTATGGGTTGTAAGAGCGGGGAGTGATGCAGTCGACGGCGCTTCGATCTGCGGCATGGCAAGAGGTGTCTCCAGCACCTGATAGATGCGCTGTGCCGCCGTGGCGCCGGCGACGCCGGCGTGGAAGCGGGCGCCCAAGGTGCGCAATGGCATGTAGAACTCAGGCGCTAGCAGGAGCACGAAGAAAGCTTGCTGGAAGCTCAAGCTGCCGTACAGCAGACGCAATCCCACCTCTACCGCAACGATGGCTGTTCCCAGCGTGGCAAGCATCTCAAGCATCAAAGCGGACAGAAAGGTGACGCGCAGGACGGCCATCGTGCGCTGGCGGTACGCATCGCTGATGCGCGCGATCGTCTCGGTCTGCTCTGTGCTGCGCCCCAACACTTTGAGTGTGGTGAGGCCCTGCAACACATCCAGGAAGTGGGCGCCCATGATGCGCAGCGCGCGCCACTGCCGGCGCGTCAGCTGCTCCGCCTGGCTGCCGATGAGCACCATGAAAAAGGGGATGAGCGGCGCAGTGACCGCCATGAGAATGCCGGAGATGGGGTCGAGTGGGGCGATCAGCAGCAAGAAGGTGAGTGGCACCAGTGCTGCATTGAACAGCTGCGGCAGGTACTGGCCGAAGTAGGCATCGAGAGCCTCAATGCCTTCCAATGCCGTGGTGACCAGCTCGCCGCTGCGTTCACCTTGGGCGTAGGTCGGCCCCAGAGCAACCAGCTGTGCTGCGAAGCGGGCACGCAGATTGTGCTTGATCGTGCTGGCCAGATGCTGTGCTGCTACCTGTCCACCCCACACCAGCGCGCTGCGCGCCACAGCGCACACGGCAAAGGCGACCAGCCAGATTGCCACATCGCGCAGCATGGCACCTTCCAAGAAGGCCTGCGCCACCACCTGGCTGAGCGCCCAAGCTTGTCCCACCAGCAGCGCACCCGCCAGCCAGCCGCACAACGCCACAGCCAGCAAGGACGGAGTGGCTTGGCGCGTCTCGCGTAACAGCCGCCGATCGAGATTCATGCATCGCGGGCCAGGATATGGCTGGCGATCAGTCCCAGCCACAAGGTGTATTCGGCAGTCACGTCGAAGTCCACGCTGTCCAGCACAGCAGCTGGCATCCCTCTCACCCTGGCTAACACCCAGTGGCCGTCTGTCTCCTGATGACCAACGATATAACGTGCCACCCGCAACGCTGTTTCACGATACCTTGTCTCACCAGTGATGCGGTAGAGCATCGCACATCCCCAGGCCGCCTTGCCACTGGAGGGGCCTTCCCAGGCGTTGACACAGCGTTCCAACAGGGCATAATAGGCTTCGGCAGCAGTTTGATAGCGCGTCTGGTCGCTCGCCTGGCGGAGCAAGACGAGGAAGGCAAAAGGCAGTCCAAGCGCATACCAGCACTGATCGGGGGCGTGTAGATCTATCACGCGCCACCAACGCACCTCCGAGTCGGCTGCGGCTGTGTCCAGTGCTCCATCAGGCGTCATGGCGGTGTAGAAATGGGCGGATGTGGTGCTTTGCCGCTCCAAGATGTCAGCCAGATAGTCACCAGCGCGACGGGCTGCCTCGATCTGTCCGGTGGCCAAGCATGCGACGCCGGCCGCTGCGGTGGAGATGGTGTCCGTGCCGCCCAATGCGCCCGCAGGGGTCGGGGTCGAGAAGAAGCCCCCGCTGCGCTCATCCTGCTGCGCCATCAGGAAGCGCAGCGCCGGCATAGCGATCTCGTAGCGCCCCACCGCCATACTGCCGATGACAAAATAGGCGTTGATGTAGAGATAGTGTGCTGTTTGGTGGATGAGAGCGGTGCGCGGCACGAAGTCGCCCTGCGGGGTCATATAGTGCGCGCGCACGTGATCGAGCAGGCGATGCGCCGCCGTCGGCTGACCGGTCAGGGCAAAAGCCCAGCTGCCTTTGTAAAAAGCGCCCAGCTGCGGGTCGGGCAGTTCCTCCCAGCTGCCATCTGGGCGCTGGTGCTGCAACAGCCACGCACTGCCAGCCAGCGCATGTTCCCAACACTGTTTTGCATCCATCACTACTCTTCTCTCCTATGTGAGTCGAGGTGGGCGACATGCGTCGGGATGAAGTTCAACACAATGGCATTGCCAGGAGACGCACACTCGGTGCTCCACCTGGCCAGGCGCTGTCGGAGTGAAACGCGTACTATGCGACTTTCGTCGTCCGTAGTTCTTCATCCTGATGCGCGCATAGTATCGCTGGTCATAGCGGAAGGGCAATGCGATATACCACGGTGCGCAATACTATACCCCGCTCGAATGAGGGATGCCAAATCGAGGACAGGTCTCCCTCTCCATGGCTGGGGCATATGTCATCTCGAGGAGAAGCACCGAGCTGCGTGCCGGCAAGTGGTCACTCTCTACGGGGGTGGGAAAGGGCCAGGATAAGGGGGACCCAACCGCTCCCAGACGGTCGCAACTCGGATATGCTGTTGCCACTTCAGGGCATTGCTTCAATACATTCCCGAACTGAATGGCACCCTCGCTGTGCTCCATTTGACAAATCTCAAAGTTCTGGTCTCATGTATTGAGACAATTTCTCATTTGGGTGAGCCATGGAGCCATCGGGACATCTCGCGGAGGCGCTTCGACGCGCCGGATACAAGTTGACGGCACCGCGCAAGGCGATCGTCCAGGTGCTGGAACAAGAAGGGAAACACCTCAGCTCTAATGAGGTTCTGGTGCTGGGGCGTCGGATTTACCCGCTCCTCAGCCGGGCGACGGTCTATCGCACACTCGAGCTGCTTACCAACCTAGGCTTGATCCGTCCCATCCTGCTGAACGACACCGCCCAGCGCTACGTCAATGGCGAGGGGGGACATCACCACCTGGTGTGCAGCGTGTGTGGCGCCGTCTTCGAGTTCGAACGTTGCGGTATCGATCGGCTCGCTGCCGAGCTGGCAGAGCGCTTCGACTTTCGGATCCGCAGCCATCTGTTGGAGTTCTACGGCATCTGCCGCACGTGCCAGACGCATGCATGAGCACTTATACGACAAAACCAGCTGCTTGTGTTCGGGTTTAGATGAGACTATTTCTCATTCATGATCGAGTCGGAGGATAGCATGATGACACTTAAGAGCATATTGAGTGGACTTCTGGTGGGATTATGGCTTGTCTTAGGGGCCTCAACGGATGTCTATGTCCATGCCGCAACGCCCACGCCAGAGGCCACAACCGAGACGGTCGCGTTGCGCGTAGTGGCGATTGAACCATTCCTCGCTGATATCGCGCAAAACGTGGCCGGCGAGCGCCTCAAGGTGGCGTCGCTCATCCCGCTGGGCGTAGACCCGCACAGCTTCGAGCCAACGCCGAACGACCTGCGCACGCTTGCCGAGAGTGACGTGGTGATCGTCCACGGTGCCGGTTTGGAAGAATTTCTGCAAGACCTGCTGGCGAGCGCAGGCGGCAGCTATTACCTGATTGAGGCCACTAAGGGGCTGACACCTCGGGGTTGGGATGTCGAGCATCAAGAAGAAATGCACCCCCACGAGGCGGAGGAACAAGAGGCAGAACTCAGCGCGGAAGAGAAGGTCTCTGAAGCCGTCTCGGAGGAGGGATCCGAAGAAGTCCATTCCGAAATACACCACCATCACGAGGTGGATCCGCACTTCTGGCTCGACCCGAATTACGTGATCCGCTATGTGGAAAACATTCGGGACGGTCTGAGCCAAGTGGACCCAGCAGGCGCCACCCTTTACGCTCAGAACGCAGATGCCTACATCGCCCAGCTGCAAGAGCTGGACCGATGGATCGTTGCACAAGTGGCCCAGATACCGCCGGAGCATCGCCTACTAGTGACCAATCATGAGAGCTTTAGCTACTTCGCCGACCGCTATGGCTTCCAAGTTATCGGGACCATTCTGCCCGGGGTGAGCACTGGCGTTTCGCCATCCGCGCAGCAACTCGCTCAGCTGATCGATCTCATCCGCGAGACCGGTGCGCCGGCCATCTTCTTAGAGACAGGCAGCAATCCCCAGCTGGCGGAACAGATCGCGCGCGAAGCGGGTGTGCAGGTGGTCAGCGGCCTTTATACCCATTCTCCCAGTCCACCGGATGGCCCGGCGCCTACCTATTTGGATATGATACGCTATAATACCACCCTGATTGTGGAGGCATTGCGCTGGGAATCAGGAGCTCAGGAATAGAATAGGCGGTAGCCGGATGACCCGACAACATAATCGGCCCGGAAGTATGGCTGCTCTGCATGAGGAACCTGCCCGCCTGGAATTATATCACGTGACGGTAGCCTATGGGGAATACCTCGTGCTGGACGATGTGACAGCGCAGGTGCCCCATGGGGCGCGGGTGGCCGTGGTAGGACCAAACGGCGCTGGGAAGTCCACCCTGTTCAAAGCGCTGATGGGATTAGTGCCGCTACAGGCAGGGCAGATCTTCATCCACGGGCGACCGCTGGGATCCCATCACGATTGCGTTGCCTATGTGCCCCAACGCGAAGAGGTGGACTGGCACTTCCCAGTCACTGTGGCCGACGTGGTCATGATGGGACGCTATGGCCACTTGGGTTGGTTGCGACGCCCTACGGCGCGTGACCGGGCCATCGTGCAGCGCAGCTTGGAGCAGTTGGGCATCGCCGATCTGGCGGAACGCCCCATCGGTGCGCTGTCCGGTGGACAGCAGCGCCGCACCTTCCTGGCGCGCGCTCTGGCTCAAGAGCCCCACATCCTGCTAATGGACGAACCCTTCACCGGCATCGATGTCGCCACGCTGGATACCACGCTGCAAGTGCTTGACCAGCTCCGCACTGCCCAGGTCACTGTGCTGTTGTCCACCCACGACCTGAACCTGGCAGCGACCTACTTCGATCAGGTGATCCTGCTCAACCGGCGACTGATCCGCTATGGGCCACCGGAAGAGGTGTTGACGCCCGAGACCATTATGGAGACCTTTGGCGGGCAGGTGTTCTGGCTCGAACCCCAGGGTGACGGGAGACGTATGGCAACTGCTAGTCACTGTTGCCCGCCTGAGCAAAGTATTTCCCTCAGGCGACAATGATGACGTTCGACTGGTTGGTCACCCCATTAGCCTATGGGTTTATGCAACGCGGCTTGATCGCCTCGGTGCTGGTGGGCGCCTTGTGCGCCGTGGTGGGCTGCTACATAGTGCTGCGTTCGATGGCCTTCCTAGGGGATGCGTTGGCGCACAGCATTTTGCCCGGCGTGGCGGTCGCCTATCTATTACAGATCAATCTGACGATCGGTGCATTGGCAGCTGGGATCGCGGTGGCGTTGGGAATTGCTTTCCTCTCACGCCCCGGCACTCTCAAGGAAGACACGGCCATCGGCATCCTCTTCGCCGCTTCACTGTCGTTAGGTGTATTGTTGATCAGTACCATTCGCACCTATGCGGTCGACCTGACGCACATTTTGTTCGGCAACGTGTTGGGCGTCAGCCCGGGCGATCTATGGCTCATCGGCGGGCTGGCATGCGTCGTGTTGATAACGATTGTGCTCCTCTACAAAGAGTTCCTGGTGCTCTCCTTCGATCCGGTACACGCAGCAGCGCTGCGCTTACCTGTCAACCTGTTGCGCCATCTCATGCTGATCCTGTTGGCGCTGACGATTGTCCTATCGCTGCAGATCGTCGGCGTGGGGCTGGTGGCAGCGATGCTGGTCACGCCGGGCGCGACGGCCTACCTGGTGACCCGGCGGTTGTCGCATATGATGATGCTGGCAGCTGGGCTAGGCGCTTTTTCTGGCGTCGTCGGTCTGTATTTGAGCTTCTATTTCAACGTGGCCTCAGGCGCAGCGGTAGTGCTGACCGCGACGGGGGTTTTTGTGCTCGTCTTCTTGCTGGCGCCGCACAAAGGGGTGCTGTGGTCACGGCGACGCCCTCGTATGTGAGCGAGAGCGATGTACGTTCGGAAACATTTCGGCAGGCTCACGATTTGGGCAGATGGCCCAGAAGTATCATCACCGGAAGGCACTCCGATCGGCTTTAAATCCTGCTAAATTCTACATAACTAGATTGCAAATCTTGACATTCGACAGATCTCCCTGTATACTGAACCTCAGGCAAGGGTAGCAGCGGTGCCAAAGGAATGTGTCAGGAGGTGTTGGCGATGTCTTCCTGGATACGTGTTGTGCTGATTGTGATGGTGTTGACTCTGGTGCCGATCTACTCCGCGTTGGCTCAGGTGCCCACTTTGCAGTTTACCATCAGTCCGACCAGTGGAGCACAGGGCACGCCTATCACTGTGACCGGTCAAGGTGCCCAGGCTGGATTGCCGGTGCAGGTGATGTTGGTCACCGATGGCGACACGGGGATGGGCATGCTGGCTCAGGTGCAGGTCGAACCCGACGCCGCGGGCAACTTTACGGCGACCCTCACCGTGCCCGCAGATGCCCGCGAGGGGCGTTATGCGGTGCGCGCGGAACAGCGCGGCACGTGGGGACTGATTCACTACTACTGGACTACCTTCACCATCGGGCCAGCCGTAATGCCGGTTGCGCCGACGGTCACACCAGTTGTCCCAGCGGTAGTCACACCAGTGGCCACACCGATAGTCATGCCGGTCACAGGAGGCCAGCAAGATATCTCCTCGCTGCCTTATGCGATATTCGCTGCGCTGTTGGTGCTCCTGATTGCTGGTCAAGGTGCGCGCTCGGCGTTGCGGCAGCGGTAACGAGACGGTTATCCTGTCCTCTTTCCTTACCGGCTAATCTCTCCGACATAGCGCTCGTCCCAGCTGGTCAACTGAGCACTCTGAAGCTCCAAGCGACGTAACGCTCGCGAGAGATCAGGACTGCCGACATGATATCAGGCTGCAAATGAGCCATCCCCATGTCGGTTAGGTAGGGTGTTCTTGTTCAATTCGACAGGTGCCAACTGTGAACGCGCCAGCATCGTACAACTCTGTATCCAATGGCACTATGAAACCTGGGAGAATGGGGTAATGAGTTATGCTGGTCGTCGTGTGCAAGGGAAGCTTTTGCATCGTGGGGAGGGGAACGGTATAATGGAAATGATCCTATGCCCCAGTAGCTCAAGTGGATAGAGCGCCTGACTTCGAATCAGTCGGTTGTGGGTTCGAGTCCCGCCTGGGGCGTTTATTTTGTTCCTTCGTGACGGCTATGCCCCAATATCTTGTGGTCACCACCTTCCAAGCCTTACGAGCCCTCTGATTGTCTTCACCAGGCTGCAAGACGGTTGTAGTCAAATTGTAGTCAATAAAAAGATAAAACTGAAAGGGCTGAGGATGATCATCCTTCTCACCGGTGAGCGTGGCAGTGGAAAGACAACAGTGTGCCAACGCTGGGCATACCAGGCACGTGTCGCAGGCTGGGATGTCGCCGGTCTCCTCTCACCAGCCGTGTTCGACAAAGGCCGCAAGGTCGCGATCGATGCATTCGATTTGCGCAGCGGCGAACGGCGCCGCCTGGCATGGATGCGCACGAGTGCGGCATCTGCAGAGGCTCTGTGCACCCTCGCGTGGTGTTTTGACCCAGCGACGGTCGCCTGGGGCAACCAAGTGCTAGCATCTGCCACGCCTTGCGATCTGCTTATCGTGGATGAGCTAGGGCCTTTGGAGCTGGAACATAACCAAGGATGGACAGCCGGCATTGCTGCAGTCAACACAAACTGTTATCGCCAAGCATGGGTGGTAGTACGCCGCGAGCTGTTGGGCATAGCGCAACGGTTATGGCCCACGGGAGAAGTGGTCGAAGTAGCAGACGCATCCCGGTGGACTTGGCCATTTCCACTGAGACGCTGAGCTATTAGCCTGGCATCCTTCACTGGATAACTGGCAGGATGATGCGAAATAACGCGCGATAGGAACGATTAATCCGCATATAGCTGCCGTTCCAGCCCCCTACGGCATACACCTCGGCATCCAACGCTGCCACCCCCAAGTTACGCCACTGCCCTAGAACAGGGGTCTCGAAGGGGCTCCACGTGTCCGTTTCAGGATTGTATTTCTCGTTGGTCACGACGGAACCCAACCATCCGCCGCCGATCACATACAACTCCGCTCCGACGACAGCACCACCGGCGCCGGCCCGCCCCACCTTCATCGGTGTCCGTGGCGACCAACGGTCGCGCTGCGGGTCATATGCCAGGGTTTCGGCTATTTCACGTGTTCCATCATAGCCGCCAGCGACATAGATGGTGTCTCCGATCATCCCGGCCACGGCGAAGCCGAGCGCATAGGGCAGCTCGGTGCGCAATATCCAGGTATCTTGAGCCGAATCGTATTCCTGGACTGTCGGAACAAATCGGGTGCCATCCCAACCACCAATGACATAGAGACGTTCATTTGACGTGGCAAGAGCGTAGCCACACACTGCCACCGGCAGCGACGCTGCTTCCGTCCATGTATCGGTCTTTGGATTGTACACCTCCAGCTTGTCGAGTGCGGCCTCAGAGGCATCACAACCGCCCGGGACGTAAATGAGATCGCCGATCGCTATCGCCCCGATGTTTGAAACGGGTGTAAGCTTTCGGGCACGTGGTATCCAAGTATCCCTGCCGGGGATGTACATGTCCACCTGGGCCGTGACCCCGTCCTCGGAATGGCCTCCAATGGCATACAGGGCACCGCCGTAGGCAGCCAGTCCCAGCCGCGTGCGCGCCAGGGGTAAGTCGGCATGCTCTACCCAGCGGGAAGTGAACGCGGTGAGGAGAGAGGCGCTCGTTTCAGGGCGATCCGAGACCGGGTTGGCAATCTCCACTTCCGGTCGGCCTGCCTCGGTTGCCGGCAACACCACCAGAACGATCACCAGCAGGATGGCCACCAATGCGAACAAGCGCTGCCACAGCGTCACTGGCCTGATCACCGGAAGCACAGCCACCCGCTCGCGTGGACGCTCTTCAACGGCAGGCAACGGGTGCATCAATGTGACCTCGGTGCCCGGGATGGTCACCAGCCCCATTCGAATGGCCACTAAAGTTGCCTCGGTACGCGATTGCACGCCCAATTTCTCGAAGATGCTGCGCATGTGCACCTTGACAGTGTTGACGCTGATGACCAGTTCGCGGGCAATCTCTTGGTTGCTGAGCCCGGTCGCCACCAAGGCTAAGACCTCGCGTTCCCGCTCGCTCAGGGGAAGCTGCGCGTCATCCATCCAAGCCTCTGTGCCTCCTCTATGACCCGATGGAATCTTACGGCAGGGTTCTATCTCTTGACAAGTGCCTCGAAATCGATAGATTAGGTCTTGGAAATTATGCTGATACCAAAGGGGGCTTCTTTGAGACGCCGAAGACCGTTACGGAACGCTGATGATCTCACCCCACTGGAACATCTGTTATTGCTCATCAGCAGCTTCACCTGGACGGGTGTCGTCCTGCTGATTTTGATTGCCGTGTGGGGATTCCAAGACGTCCAGGCACGTCGGGAGCTATTGGAACGCAGGCGCAAGGGCATGACAAACGTGCCCACTGTGGTGTCCTACTCGTATATTGACATCCCTTCAACCTGGATGTCGCCAGAGACCCGACGAGGAGAAACGTCAGATCAGAACATCGTGCCAACCGTGCAGCCGATCCCAACTCTGAGGCCATCACCCACGCCTTCAAAAACCCCCAGCCCGACACCATCGCCACAGCCTTCGCCTGTCATTCTTCTCGCTACTCCCACCCCGTCTGCTACGCCGACGCCACCTCCTCCCACTGCAACACCCATCCCTCTATCACCTCCACCTGCCATCGCGCGCGAAGGAGCGCCGGAACGTCTGGTGATCCCATCATTAGGTATCGACACTCCTGTCGTGCCGGTGACATGGACGATCGTCCATGAAGGGGGGCAGACCTATAGCGTCTGGCAAGTGGCCGACTACGCTGCCGGCTGGCATGTCACCAGTGCCTTGCCTGGCCGACCGGGCAACACGGTGATCTCCGGACATCACAATATCAAAGGAGAAGTGTTCCGCTATCTGGCCGACATCCAGGAAGGCGCCGAGGTTGACGTCTACGCAGGTGATACGGTATACCGTTACTATGTAGAGCAAAAGATGATTGTGAAGGAGAAAGGCGAGCCGCTGGAAGTCCGCCAACAAAATGCCCGCTGGATCGGTCCGACAGATGACGTCAGGTTGACACTCATCACCTGCTGGCCTTACACCAACAACACCCACCGTGTGATCGTCGTGGCCAAGCCGCGCCCTTAGCGAGCTGACAACGGAAACGGAAGTCCCGCCTGGCGGGTATGTCGGCTGGTATCCTCCCACTGGGACGCTACCATCTGTTCCACGCCAGTAGACGGTCGACCGCAGGCCTACGATTTATTGTTTCTATATTGATTGTGCGATGGATCAGCCGGTCGGGTGTGATGATCCTGGAGTTCAAGGGGAGCTTACCTTGACGCTGGCTATTATTTGCCTATTATCTTCCATGGACGAGCCCAGTGGCGAAGCCTTTCAAGGCCTGTTTGGGAGCGCGCGATCGCGTGGTTGTACACCTGGAATGGCGCGTGCCAGTGCACTTAGGTTTGAAGCCCCAGGCTGATAACGCGCGCTTTGCCGAGCTCTTGGCCGCTGCCGAAGCCATCCGTTTGGATGCTGCACCCTTAGGGTCTCTTAGCCGTTGCCCAGCAGTCCCAGCTGGGAGTGATCGCCCAGCGTGAATTTATAGGCGCGTGGCCGGATAGGAGATCGCTGGATCACCACATGGCGCCCGATCAAGCTATCCTCGATCCGCTGGTCGAGATCGCGTATCTGACTGTACTCTAGCACTATCGAACGGCTCACTTCGGCGTTTTCGATCACCACGTGGTGATAAATCGAAGTGAACGGCCCGATGTAGGCGTTGATAATGCGGCTGTGTTCTCCAATGATCGCTGGACCGCGGATGACACTGTTGATCACCTCGGCACCCTTTTCGATGATCACTCGGCTGTCCACCTGGGAAGTACGATCCACATACCCCTCAATGCAAGGGGTTAGCTCCTCCAGCACCAGGCTGTTCGCTTCCAGCATGTCACCTGGCCGGCCTGTGTCGATCCACCACCCGCGGTGAATATAGGGATGCACCGTATAGTTATGCTCGATGAGCCACTGGATCGCGTCCGTGATCTCCAGCTCACCGCGCCATGAGGGGGTGATATGCTCCACTGCTTCAAAGATATGGTGATTGAACATGTAAATGCCCACCAACGCCAGATCGCTGGGGGGATCTTTAGGTTTTTCGACCAACCGCACCACGCGTCCCTGTTCGTCCAGCTCGGCCACACCATATTGCTCGGGCATGTCGACGTGGGTGAGCACAATCTGACAATCATAATCGCTATTGGCAAATTCGGAGATGAGGTTGCTGATGCCTCCTTGGATAACGTTATCTCCCAGGAACATCACAAACCGCTCATCACCGATAAAATCACGCGAGATCTTAACCGCATGGGCAAGTCCCAGAGGCGCCTCCTGGCGGATATACGTAATCCGTACTCCCCACCGATCTCCGCGGCCGACCGCCCGGCGAATTTCCTGCTCGGTGTCGCCGACTACGATGCCGATCTCGGTGATCCCAGCGTCGCGAATACATTCGATGACGCGAAATAGAATCGGTTTATTGGCGACGGGGATAAGTTGCTTAGCACTGGTGTAGGTCAGTGGATATAAACGCGTGCCTTTGCCTCCGCTGAGAACCAGTCCTTTCACGTTTGCGCTCTCCTTCAACGATAATTCGGATAGTAACCGCCAAAGCTGCGGTCGAAAGGTGCATTGAGCAACACCGAGCCCACCAGCCAGGCATTTACCTTATCTAACCGATCTTTGGCGGCGCGCACGTGGTCGCGCCGTGTGTTCCCTGCCTCGACAACCAGGAGCACTCCATCCACCTTACTTGCCAGGAGTGAGGCATCGGTCACCACGATCAGCGGCGGGGCGTCGAAGAGCACCATGTCCGCCTGTTCGCGCAGCAGTGCGATCACCTCTTCCATACGGCGCGTTGCCAACAGCTGGCTGGGAATAGACGGCAGAGGCCCGCTGGTCAAGACCTTCAGACTCGTGTTGGGAATGGGTTGCAACGGGAGCTCGGTCGCCGATAGAGCGCCGCGAAATAGATCGCTCAGGCCACGCTCATTGGGCAAACCGAAAAGGAGATGCAGGCGCGGCCGTCGCAAGTCAGCATCCACTGCGATAACCGAACGTTCACCGTCTGCCAACGCCACCGCCAGGTTGGCAAGCGCCAGGCTCTTGTCCTCCCGGGGACTGGGGGACGTCACCAATAAGGTACGCAATGTGCGGTCCACGGCAGCGAATTCGAGATTGACACATAGCGCGCGGTATGCCTCCGCTGCTGGCGATGTCGGAGCTGTCAAAGTGATAATCTGGTCCATCGTTTGCGCATACCCTTTTTGTGTCGGTGGTCCGGGTATATTATGCACCACGCCTGGCAGCTGCCAGCTTGCCTTCTGTTGCGCGAACCCCACTCTCGAGGACGACAGGTGGGATCACCCCTAGCACCGTCACCTGGACAGCCCGTTCGAGATCAGCATCGGTGCGAATGACATCCTGTTCCAGCCACTCCAAGAAAAACACCACTAATAAACCGACCAGCAACCCTGCCAGCCCACCTGCTACGGTGTTGATGCGCGTGTTAGGGGAATATTGTTGGTAGCCCAGGTTCCACACCGAATCCAGAATACTCACTTCAATGCGGTCGCGTTTGTCTTGCCGCTGGTTCCACGCGTCGCGATCTTCCACGAAGACCTCGGCCATAGTCTGGGCAATGGTCATCGCGACTTGTGGATCCGTATCGCGCGCTTCGATCTGGAGGGTAAACGTGTCCGCTGCCGGGCTGACGAACAACTTGCCTAACAAAGTGGTGGTATCCATGTCCAGTTGGGCGCGGTCGATCACTTCCTGGGCCATCTTGTGAGTGCGAATGTTCTCCGCATAGTTGCGTAACAGATCCTTAGTGGTGTTGCTGAGCCCCCAATCGGCGCGTGCCGGGTTGACACTGAGCTTGACGCTAGCGCTGTAGACAGGGGTTTGCATTTTGCTGACAGCGAAAGCGGTGACTGCGGCTATAACTGCGACCAGAACAGCAATCCAACCCCGTTTGGTCAAAATCCGCAAGTAATCCACCAGCTCCATATGAGTCCTCCTGCTACTGAAATCGCGACATCACCACCGACCCGGCACCTCGGCCAATACACTGATCCCCATCGCCTCCAATTCTGCCCTATTCCGCACACTGTCGTCCAGATAATCCAGCAGAAAGCACAACGCCACACCCACCAACACGGCCAGGAGCAGACGCACTGGCAAATCGAGACGCTGGGTAAGGCTAGGGGGCGAGGGCGCAACTCGTGGCCCGTCGAAGAGGCGCACAATGGGTTGCAGAGCTCCAAGGCGGCCAAAGTAGGTCGGCGCTTCTTGCTGGAGCACCTCGATCGCCGTCTGGAGGATAGCCCGCGCCTGATCCGGGTCGTTCCATCGCACCTGGATCTCTACCACGCGATGGACTTGTTGCGACGACGTAGAACTCTGAATAATGCCTGGTGGCAGTGCGATGCCCTGCGTTGCCAGTCGCTCGCTGATCAGATGCGCCACAACATCTCCGGTCACAAAGGCGCTGAAGTCATCCACCAGATATTCGGTCGCCTGGGGGGCAGTGAGGCGTGGATCGAACCCCATCCCTTCGACTTGCTGCAGCGGCGGAACATCTACCAATACTCGTGCGGAC
>JANXAX010000290.1 GCA_025062175.1 Anaerolineae bacterium
CTTCCGGTGGTGTGCGCAATCGGCACTGCGGGGCGCCGTATGTCGGACCGAAGGAGCGCTGGCAGTGGCGGCAGACCCAGCGCGGGCGGTCCTCTGTGCTCCCGTTCGGATGACATGGGTCGCTCCACAGCGGGGGCAGGGAGGATGGTTGGGCGAAGGTTGACGCGCCATTTTGCACCTCCGCCCAGAATTATACCACAAACCACCACTCACAAGAGTGACCACCACCCAAAGTTGCCACCGGAGGAAGTTGAGACTGCAAGCCAACAGAAACAGTGACATTTTGAGTTCGAATCCACGAGCGATCACTGTATGGATCGATTAGACAACAGACGTTTCAGCAAACTACTGGTCGTCTCCATCACCCGGTAGCATTTGTCACGCCTGTACCGTAGTGCGCGAGCAAGTGGCACATCAAGCCGCTCTTAGCAAGTCGCGCTCGGTGACAGGCTTGATCCCGATCAGCGCTGCCATTCATCCCCATTTGAAGTATCCTGGTGAACTTGACCAGGGCGAAGATTTGGGCAAAAATGACATCACTTCACGTGTCTATCCACCCAATATACACAGGAGAACACAACGAACGCTCAGGAAGGGTTGCGACCTGCAATGTCGGGCAAATGCATCCTCGTCGTGGAAGACGAGCTGATCATTGCAGAGAATATCCGGGTCATGCTCACCAATTCTGGCTATGTCGTGCCACCCCCGGCTGTTTCGGCCGCTGAAGCCCTGCGCATCTTGGAAAGTCTCCGGCCCGATATGGTGCTGATCGATATTCAGCTGGAGGGCTCTAAAAATGGGATACACCTGGCAGAACAGATCCGGAAACGTTTCGGTATCCCGCTGGTCTACCTGACTGCCTACGCAGACGAAGAAACGGTGCGACAGGCACTGGACACCGAACCCTACGGCTACCTGGTCAAGCCCTTCTCCGCAGCCGAGCTGCGCACGACGGTCGATTTGGCTTTCTTTCGTTATGAGCTTGAACGCCAGCTGAGCGCCCGTGAGGCGCGTTATCGTGCGATTGTGGAGACGTTATCCGAACTGGTGTTGCGCCTCCGACCGGATGGCACAATCATCTTCGCCAACTCTGCTTGTGCGCGTTTGCTGGGACGACAAGAGTCCGATTTACTGGATCAGAACTTCCTTTCGCTGATCATTGCCGAAGACCAAGCAGTGGTGCGCGAACAATTGGGGTCGCTCAGCCGCAAAAAGCCAGTTTCGGATGGGGATGCACGTTTAAACACAGGGGCGCCTTATCCACCACGTATCTGGTGGCACTATACAGCGATTTATAGTGAGCAAGGCAGCCTGCTCGAGATCCAAATAGTAGGCCGGGATGTGAGTCAACGCTCGCGCGCAGAGGAAGCGTTGCGCGAGCGCAATGCCTGGCTGGAACGCCTCAATCAGGCTCGACAAGTCTTCTTCTCCAGTTTGGAACTTGAGCAAGTGGTGACGCACATCCTGGAAACGTTGTGTCAGCAGATGAATGTCGCCGCCAGCTCGATGTGGTTGATCGATGAGCAAACGGGAGAATTAGTATGTCACTATGCCACTGAACCGGGCAAAAAAGCGGTGTTGGGATGGCGCCTGGCGCCCGGGCAAGGCATCGCCGGTTGGGTGGCTAGCACAGGACACAGCTTGCTCGTACCCGATGTCCGCCGCGACCCGCGCCATTTCAAAGCAGTGGGTGAACAAACCGGGTTACGCATCGTCTCTATGATCAGCGTACCATTGCGCGTCCAGGAACGCGTGATCGGTGTGCTGGAAGTCATGGACAAGATGCCCAACCGTTTCACCCAAGCAGACCTGAAACACGTCGAGCTCCTGGCCACAGCTGCCTCCCTGGCCATCCAGAATGCGTACCTTTATCGTGAAGCTCATCATCTCCGCCTCTTTAACGAGCAAATCGTGCAAAGCATGGATGAAGGGATTGCGATCGAAGATACAGCTGGGGTCATAACCTTCGCGAACCCCCGCCTGGCGCAGATGTTGCGCTGTGAGGTGGCGGATTTGCTCGGACGGCGCTGGTCCGATATCCTGCCTCCTGAAGAGGCCGCTGTCATCGCCGCAGAATGTCATCGCCGGCCCTACGCTATCCCCAGTCGTTATGAGATGACGCTGCAGGCGCGCGACGGCGAACGCATCCCAGTGATGGTCAGCACACGCTCCTTGTTCCGCAGACATCCAACCGGTAGGGATGAGCTCCTGGACGGCCCAGATGGAACCCAGTTTGCTGGCACCCTATCTGTATTTACCGATATCCGCGAATTGAAGCGCTCTCAGCAGGCTCTGCAATACCGTCTAGCGGCCGAGGAGCTGCTTGCCACCGTTTCGGCTCAGCTGCTCAACACACCACCCGAACAGACTGATCAAGCAATTGAGTACGCCCTCGCGACCCTCGCAGATTTTACCCACGCGGATTATGTGGCAATACCTCTGATCGGGGAAGATGGTTTCACTGTCAGGGGGTGTTGCTCCTGGCATGCGGCAGGGACACCAGAGGCTGTGAATATCACACTCACCTCACTGAAGCAGTTGCCATGGTATAGTCGAGAGGCCTTGCGCGGAGAACCGCTCGTCATCAACCAGGTAGCCCAGCTGCCTGAAGAAGCAACTGTCGAAAGAGCTCTGCTGCAGGCGATGGGCATCCGTTCCGTTTTGTGGGCACCTATTCTACAGGGGGAACGCATCGCGGCACTTCCCGGCCTTTATGCCACGCGTAGTGAACGTGCCTGGACACAAGAAGACGCGCGTCTGACCCGGCTGGTGGGGGAAAACATCCTGCACGCCCTGACACGCCAAAGAGCTACCCGAGAATTGGAAATGTCGCTGCGCGAGAAGGAACTCCTTATTCAAGAGGTCCAGCGCCGCGTCAATGAAAATCTGCAACTCATCTGTAGCCTGCTGGAGCTGCAGATGAGCGCTTCCACCGACCCACGGGTATCACAAGCCTGTGCAGAAACCCTTGCCCGAGTGCACACAATCGGGCTAACGTACGAGACCCTCTTGCGCTCTAGCGAACCACGCTGTGTAGATCTCGCTGACATGTTGCCACTTCTCGTGCAAAGGGTGCGTACCACCCATTCAGATATCCCCAGGAATATTGCGCTTGAGGTACCCACCAGACCCGTAAGACTGAACCCAGGTGCCGCCGTCGCACTGACCTTGCTAGTGCATGAGTTGTTGATCCATGTGCTCACACACGCCTTTCCACCCGAGCGGAACGCACAATACCAACCGTCCCAGGTGCCATTCATCCGCATCGCGTTGGAGCACATGTCATCAGACGAGGCCATGTTACGATTGAGTCACAATGGGGCGGGCGAAATGGTCCGTGCAGCGTATTTCGCCTCAACCGCCTTGAGCCCTCGATTGATCCGTGTCTTGGTAGCTCAGTTGCACGGTAAGTTGGATGTCGAAGAGAACGGTACCGCTTTTGTGGTCACCTTTCCGGTGGTACGATCGGATCAACCAAGCGTGAACGATGCTCAGGGGCAAGTGGAGCGAATGTTATGCCGCACATCATCAAATGGCTGCGTGCTGTAGTATTCCTCACCTGGCACCATCTGGACAGCGTCCCCCTCTTCTGGCCTGTGCTGACCTTTGCCAGCTTAGCACTAGCCGTGGCAGCACTGAGCTATGCAGTGACCCTGGCAGATAAAGCCTCGGTTCTGGTTTCCCTGATTGAGGTGTTCATTGGACATCTGGCAGTGAACTTGTTGGGCATTCTCATCGCCGTGTTGGTGATTGACCGTCTCTATCGGCAGCGGTTGGAACAACAGGAAAAGCGCGCGCTGATCGAGCAGATGGGCAGCCCGCGGCTCGAGGTTGCCGAAGAAGCGGTGCGCAAATTGCGGGCGCGCGGTTGGCTGACGAGTGGAGTGTTGCGCAATG
>JANXAX010000291.1 GCA_025062175.1 Anaerolineae bacterium
ATCAGGAACATGGTGATCAGGAAGAAATAGGTGGGCACAGCAAAGATCGAGCCCGACTCGCGTACGCCACGCAGGTTGATCAGCATTACAAACACTACCAACGCCACGGAGAGCCACACGCGGAATGGAAACAGGGCCGGGAAGGCCGATACGATCTGCGCCACACCCGAGGAAATCGAAACGGCCACAGTGAGAATATAATCGGTAAGCAAGGCTGCCGCGGCAATCTGTGCTGGCAGCTCGCCTAAATTGTCACGCGCCACGATGTACGCGCCACCGCCATCCGGATAGGCGTGGATGGTCTGCTCGTAGGACAGGGTGACGATGGCGAGCAGCACCACGATAGCGATCGAGATAGGAAAGGTGTAACCGAAAGCCGCCGCCCCAGCAACTGCTAGGACGAACAGAATTTCTTGCGTCGCATAAGCCGTCGAGGAAAGAGCATCGGAAGAGAAAACCGCCAAGCCGACCAGCTTGCCGAGTCGTTCATGCACAGCTCTAGCCGTAGGCAGTGGCTCACCGATCAGCCAACGTCGCAGGCGCGAAGGAGGAGGGCCTGGCGCCACCTCCCGCAGAACAGTGGTGCCACTCTCCTCTTGAACCAAGTCGTGTCGGATCATCGTTTCACTCGAATGCTATATCTTCAGCAAGCGGGAATAGGCAATCAAACCGCTATATTACGCCTGGCATCCTATCCGGTCAAACAGGATGGTGTCTCAAGAGCATATCAGTTTGAGGGCAAATGGAACAAATGCCTCGAAATGGCAACAGCATCTCGGAGCTGCGACCGTCTGGGAGCGGTTTGATCCCCCTCACCCTGGCCCTCGTCCACCAGGCGAGAGGAAAGCCACTTGTAGGAGCAATTGGTCGGTCGCCCCTACAAGCGCAGCGCGGTTTGAACGTTACCTCGCCCCGAAGATGCCATACACCTGGAGCAAGCGGCCCTCATCTATGTATTTGGGGATGACGAGGAAGAACTGCAGGCAGCGATGGTTTCTGCGAACGTTTCAGCGAGTCCGCTCCGGAGACTGCGTCATATCGGACCATCGTCCAAATCATTTACCAACCATTAGCCTGGCGACGGCTGGGATGACGTGCACCGCTGGGTTAGATAAAAAACCTCTGAAAGATGTGCTGGCGACACGCTGCCTGTCAGTCGTCTAACAAGCGTTTTTCGCCCTCCAGAGCCCGGATTGCGGTGACATCTTGGGTGACTTCCAGGGTGCCACGATAAGCGCCGTGGGCATCGCGCACGGCGAAGTAGCGGATATGGATGAAACGGCCTCCCTGCTCCACCGGCCCGCCCAGCTGAATCCAGAACTCGGCCACGTCGCGCCGGTTGTGGCGGAAGTCGTCCAGAATGCGCTGGACACGATGGACGCTCGTCGGCGGATGACACTGTTGCACTTTGCGCCCGATGATGGCCGGAGCACGATCGAAAATACGTTCGCGCGTGGCGGAATAGAAACGCACCGTGTCGTGCTCGTCCACAAAGGTCACGTCCACCGGTAAATGGGTCAGCAACAGGCTGATCTGCTCCACGGTCAGCTCCCCGATCTTCAAGGGTATGAGAGCATCCGCAGATGGCGCAGCTGCCTGCACTCCGGGTATAGTGGCCTCGCGTGGAGGTGCGGCTGGTTTTTCGAGGATCGTCTCTCCACTAGCAAGCGCCTCCCATTCCTGATCTGTCAGCAGCCGCAGCGCGATGGGGAACAGGATGTTTTCTTCCTTGTAGAACATCTCGCGCATCGTGCGGGCCACCTGCTGGAACAGCGGCATCACCTGGTCCGGCTGCGGATGATCGTCCAGCAGCGCTGCCAGCTGCTTCCAACCGGCGCGAATGTCGTCGTGGATCGCCCACATAACGGTGGATGGACCGGTGAAACCGCGTTTCTCTAAGTAAGGGAAGAGGCCATTTTCCTTGTGCACGTAATGCTGCTCGTGTTCATGCAGTTTCTGCAACAACGTGCGCGCTTCGGGCCAGTGCCCTGCTTGGATCGCCTGTTCGAGTGCCACCAACGTGCGTTCTGCCGCTGTGTTCTCCGCCTTCATCCGCGCGATGAAGGCTTGGGCTGATGGGGAAATGTCTGCCTCGGCCGGACGCTGCCGAGCAGCGTGAACGTCCAGCGCCTCGCGGAAGACCGCCACGTGGACATCGCACAGCCGCTTGATCTCCATAGCCGGCATGCCCTCGGCGATCAGCGCCTGCTCCAGCGCCGCGATCTCCGTCGGTTCGATCTCAGCTAGCAGCGCAGCGAAGTCTTGTTTCACCTCTTCCACACTTTTGCCGGCGTGGAGTTGGTGGATCATACGCTTGAGCGTCTCTTTGCGCCAGGCAAGATTGTTCAGGTATTCGCTCATGTCTTTCGGACCTCCTGAAAAATGTTGGGGCCTGTGTGTTGGCCATTCTCAATGCTAACACAATCTCACCCATTATTCGGTGATTTTTGTCACATATCTGGTCAGTGGGTGCATTCCATTCTTGGGAGAGTTTCAAGGCGAGTCGTGTGCGATTTGACAGCCCAGGAGACCCGTACTAAGATTAGCTTGTATAGACAAGCATACATGTCCGCCGTTCCGCCGAGCGGCACGGCAGCACAAACGGATGCGCACGTGCGTTTAATCGACAAAGCAAGCCCGATCCCCTATTACCAACAGCTGGCCGACCTGCTGCGCCACGAGATCAGCCGGCATCAGCACGCACCTGGCGTTTACCGACTGCCCTCTGAGAACGAGCTGGCGGAGCGACACGGCATCAGCCGCGCCACGGTGCGCCATGCGCTGGATGTGCTCGCGCGTGACGGATGGATTTATCGCGAGAAGGGCAAGGGGTCGTTCGCTGCCGTGCGCCGTGTGGAACAAGAAGCTACCCAACTCGTCTCGACCACCGAGGACATGCAGCGGCGCGGCTGGTCGCTCACCACACGGGTGATCGCCTTGCAACAACTCCCTGCCCCGTCGCATGTCGCCTATGCCCTGGAGATCGATCCCGGCGCGCCGGTGTACGAACTGTGCCGCTTGCGCATCGTGAATCACGAGCCGCTCAGCGTGCAGACCACCTATCTGCCGCAGGCGCTCTGCCCCGCTTTGGAAGAAAACGACCTGTCGCTTTCCCTGTTTCGCCTGCTGGAGACACGCTATGGGCTGCGCCTTTGGACGGCCCGCAGTGTGCTGCGTGCCCGTCTGGTCACCGCATATGAAGCCCACCTGTTGCAGGTCTCTGAGCAGACGCCAGTGCTGTATATGGAGCGCATCACCTACGCCGCGACCGGCATCCCGGTCGAATATCTGGAAGCAGTGTGGCGGGGCGACCGCTATGACATGCGGGTTACGCTCCACCGCACCCCACCTGTTCGAGCAGGGTATTCCCAAACCATCGGGGAACCAGGAGGTTGATCCGATGACCCATCCATTGCGTTTCTCGGCCAATATTAACACGTTCAACGCCTGCGCCGACCGCTACGCGCTCTCCGGCTACGGCAAACGGCTGAGCACAGAGGAGCTGATCCAGGAAGCCACTAAAGTCGAAGGCCTGACCGGCGTTGAGCTGGTCGGCATATGGCACGTCAACGACGACAACCTGGCACAGGTGCAGCAGCGCATCCGCGACGCCGGTTTTGTCGTCAGCTGTGTCACCCCGGATATCTGGGCGTCCGGCAAGTGGGGCTGGGGCTCATTTTCCGCCAGCGATGCGCGCATCCGGCGCGAGGCGATTCAGGAAGTGAAGCGCTCCATGGAATGGGCATGCCAGCTGGACTGCGACGTGGTGGACCTGTGGTTCGGTCAGGACGGTTACGACTATCCGTTTCAGGCGGATTATCTGGCCGCCTGGGATCGCATCATCGAAGGCACCATCGAGTGCGCCGAACACCTTCCTGAGGTGAACCT
>JANXAX010000292.1 GCA_025062175.1 Anaerolineae bacterium
TGACATCAGTGATCACAACATCAGGGGACAACGCCTGGATGGAGGCAAACGCCTCTTCCCCATTGCCCAGTTCAGCAACTATCTCGATATCCTCTTCCGCGCTCAATCGGACCCGTAGCCCGTCGCGAAAGACCGGGTGGTCATCCACGAATATCACCCTGAGCGCGCCCATCCGATTCACTCCCCCGGTAGGTCCTACTTGACCACCGCAGCTAGAGTATACCATAAGTCAACACGTGATGCAACGCTCCAAATTGAGAGTTTTGAAAAATTCTAAATTATCTCCCTTATCACCCCGATTTTCACATGGAAATCGAAGTGGTTGAGAGGCTCTTGCGACATCCCCTTTTCCTTGTACTTGCCATAAGTGAGCGGTTGTGCTATAATTGGGTCAGGTTGACCTAAGGAGACTCACAATGTCCAATATCCTCTGCGCGGAGTATGACCACAGCTGTCGCGAATTCATTGCCTTTGTCTTGCGAAGAGCTGGTTATCAGGTTTTTGAGGCGTCAAACGGTGCTCAGGCGGTCCAGATAGCTCGGGAGGAATCCATCGACTTGGCAATACTTGAAGCGCGCTTGCCAATGCTCACCGGCTATCAAGCGGCCCGCCTGATCTGTAAAAATTCACCCCGCACCTTAATCATGTTCGTCAGCGCACGTGGGTTCCCCTACGAGATCGAAAGAGCGTTTGACTGTGCGCCTACGGTGGTGGACTATTTGGTCAAGCCTGTCACCGCGACACAGTTGGTGCAGCGCGTCGAATCGGTGCTTCGTGTAGCAGAGTTCTATGGGGCCCGCATCGTGCGCCAAGAGAGCCTCGCGCGACCCGATTTGGTTCACATTCGCCTACGCCCTTGAGCACGTTGTGTGCCAGGACGGCTATATGCACCCATCACGCCTGGCCGCCTGGTTCAGATCGTCAAGGAAATTATAAAGGCCTCTTGTACGCCACTGGCCTCTCACCCCCAGAGCTGGCATATGACGAGGCTCGACATGGCAGCAATCGACACCCAAACCCACTCCTCCCGCACCGCCATATTCCGAAAGTTGATCACCACTGCGGCCTACTACGCCGCGTTCATCGGGCTCGGGCTCGGGGTTGCCGCGATTGGACCAACTCTGCCCGACCTGGCACGGCACACGCGTTCTCACTTGGATGAGATCAGCTTCTTGTTCACCGCCCATAGCACGGGCTACCTGTTAGGCTGCCTGCTTGCTGGTCACATTTACGACCGCGTGCGCGGGCATCCGGTTATGGTGCTCATGTTGATCGCCATGGCAGCGACGATGTTTCTGGTGCCACTGACATCTCTTTTGTGGCTGCTGACGCTCGTGATCTTTCTTTTGGGTCTCGCCGGCAGTATCCTGGATGTTGGCGGAAACACGCTGCTCGTCTGGATCCACCAGGACAAGGTGGGGCCTTACATGAACGGACTCCATGCCTTCTTTGGAGTCGGCACTGTCATCGCGCCCGTTGTGATTGCTCTTTTGGTGCAGCTCAGTGGGGACATCTTGTGGGCCTATTGGGCGCTAGCGTTCTATCTCCTTCCTATTGCCGTATGGTTAGCCCGCCTCCCGTCGCCCACGCATGTGCAGAACCAGAACAATGCTCCGGCACGGATCTCGGACTATCCGCTGGTGGCGTTGATTGTGTTGTTGTTTATCCTTTATGTGGGCAGCGAGTTCGCGATGGGCGGGTGGCTGTACTCGTACGCTGTGGCTATGAAACTGGCAGATACAGTCTCTGCTGCCTACCTCACCTCGGTCTTCTGGGGAGCGTTCACCTTCGCTCGGCTGCTGGGTGTGCCGATTAGCTTGCGCGTCCGACCACGCTACATCCTCTTGGGGGATTTTGCCACCGCCATCCTGGGCGTTGCGCTGATCTTGATATGGTCCAATTCCAGTCTCGCCTTGTGGGTTGGCAGCATATTAACCGGTTTGGGTATGGCCTCGATCATCCCGGTGATCCTCTCCCTCGCTGAGCGACGGATGGTGATCACTGGCCGTGTCACCAGCTTTTTCTTCGCTGGCGGTTCGGTAGGGGGTATGATACTCCCCTGGCTCATCGGGCAATTTTTTGAGTCGCTTGGTCCACCGGTGGCCATGTGGGGCATCCTGCTCAGCCTAATCGCGGCAACCCTGGTCCTTCTGGCGATCCTCAAGACCACCCGCGTGAGAATGACATCCTCCCAGGCTGCTCTACCCGATGCCATTGTCCAAGCCCCTATCTCTTACAAGCACTGAGGGGAAAGTTGCCCCGTGAATCTGCGCCGCCTGCTCACTGTGCGCCAGTTATCCCATCGCAGCATAGCCATCGCGCAAACGGCCGGCTACTATGGGGGATATTTTATCATTGGCATATTTGTGGCCTCGCTAGGACCGACCTTGCCTGGCTTGGCCCAGAACACGGGCAGTTCGGTGGGCGGCATCAGCTTCCTTTTTCTAACCCGCTCGTTCGGCTATCTGCTGGGATCTTTGCTATGCGGTCGCCTCTATGATCGTCTCCCGATCCATACTCTTATGGGGAGCATGTTGCTCGTGATCGCCGCTTTGTTGGGTGTAACCCCGCTCATTCCCACACTTTGGTTGCTCACCCTGGTGCAGCTGATCTTAGGGCTGAGCGTCAGCACACTGGACATTGGGATCAACGCTTCTCTGATGTGGGTACACCGCGCCCGGTCGGGCGCGATGATGACCGCCGGACACTTCTTCTTCGGAGCGGGTGGATTGCTGACACCTGTGCTGGTCACGCACTTGGCCCAGCTCAGCGGCGGGGTCTGCTGGTCTTACTGGGCCATCGCTTTGGTGGTGCTCCCTTTTGCGTTGTGGGTGTTCATTCTGCCAAACCCAACGCGCGCCGTCGAGCGGACGGATGCCGACCTCCCATTGCCTGTCAACCGAATGTTAGTTTTTCTGGTCACCCTGTTTTTATTCCTTTACGTAGGTGTGGAAAGCAGCTTTGGGGGCTGGATCTTCACCTATGCCCGCACCTTGCAAATGGGTAACGATGCTCTTATTGCCTACTTGAACTCCACGTTCTATGCTGCGTTCACAGTAGGTTGCCTGATCGCTACCCCCTTGGCGATGCGTTTAAGACCACGCTATATCTTGTTAGGCGACCTGCTGGGCTGTCTCACCGGCCTGGCGGTGATCCTGATGCAACCGCATTCGTTGGTTGCGCTCTGGGGCGGCACACTGATTGCCGGTTTGGCAATTGCCTCGATCTTTCCGGTGACTTTGGGTTTTGCCGAACGTCGTTTGGCCATCACTGGAAGTGTCACCGGTTGGTTTTTCTCCGGCGCCGGCGCGGGAGGGATGATCTTGCCCTGGCTGATCGGCCAGCTGTTTGAGGTTGTGGGGCCACTCGTGGCGATGTACGGAATGGTGTGCGATCTTTTAATCGCCCTGGTGATACTCTTTGCCCTGATGCGTTTCGAACCGGCAGGTGACAAGCAGCATTATGCCTCGGCGTTTGGTCTCTCGGACGGAGAATAGCGTGGAATGTCCAGCAACGGCAGCCTGGGCAGAACCTGTCGCATCCACTCTCGGTGCGGACATCCGGGGTAGCTCCTAGCCCTTATAACACAAGATAGGGTTACGTGCTGCTTTGACCTCATCCAGGCGTGACACCGGCGTGGTGTGGGGTGCCTCGTGTAACAAAGCCGGGTTAGTCCGTGCTTCCTCAACAATCGTCGCCAGTGCCTGGGCGAATGCATCGAGCGTCTGTTTGCTTTCTGTTTCGGTGGGTTCGATCATCAACGCGTCGCGGACGATCAACGGGAAGTAGTTAGTAGGCGGGTGGAAGCCATAATCAATGAGCCGTTTGGAAACGTCCAATGCGCGCACGTCGGTGCCGGGTATATCCCCGTGCACGACGAACTCGTG
>JANXAX010000293.1 GCA_025062175.1 Anaerolineae bacterium
CGGCTTCGTATCGAGCAGGTATCCTTTCCCACGCACTGTACGAATAATGCGTGGGCGAGCCGGATCCAGCTCGATCTTGCGCCGCAGATGATATATATGATGACGCACTAAACTACGAGCATGGTTATTGTCCATCACAGCAGGACATATCGTCATCGCCAGCTGTTCCCATGACAGAACACAGCCTGGCCGGGTCATCAGCGCCTGCAAGAGCGCCATCTCCTCAGGTGTCAGCGCTTTCTCACACACGCCATCTTCTCGCTGCAATCGCACCAATTGGCGCTCCCGGTCAAGCTCCAGATGTGTAACCCGATCTGCACACCAGGCCGAAGTGGTCTCGGTGACCATCTTCGACGCTGCCTCCAATGCGTGCCAATAAGCCGCCACCTCTTGTAACACACGCACGCTGGCGTGGTGCCGGATGCGGGGCAGTTGTGCATCCAGAGTATCCATCAGCTCGCGCACCGTTCTGGAAAACTGGGGCGATTTACACAGATAGCCATTAACAGCACACTTGATCGCACCCAAGGCGCCCTTCAGATCAGCCTCGCTGGTCAGGACGATAATCACCATATCGGGGCTATGACGTCGCGCCTCTTCCAACACGGCTTGACCTGTGATATCCGGCAACCATGGATCGATTACCAGCACATCGAAACACACGCGCTTCAGCAGCTGGATGGCTTGACGACCTGAGGTGCTAATCTGAACGGCATATCCCATGGAGGCGAGCTTCTGCGCCAGCGCAGTACCAACATGGGGATCTGCATCCACCACCAGCAGGCGAAACGGTGCATAAAAAACCATGCAGGCCGGCAGCTCTTCCTGCACACTCCCAGTATATACGAAATCGCGCTGTCAGAACCTTTCAGTTACCTTGCAAGATCATTCAACTATGTTCCGGCTCGGCAGGTCGTGGGGGAAGCTCTATAAAATAACCGCGCCCGCGCACCGTGCGGATAACGGGCATGTCCGCTAACGCGAAGGAACGCAACTTGGTGCGTAAGCGCGAGATAATGGGGCGCACAATGTTTTCGGCGGTGAAGGTATCCAAATCCTCACCCAACGCCTCGCGTACCAACTCTGTGCAGGACAGCACCCTGCCTGGACGGGTCATCAGGACACTCAAGATGCGAGACTCATTCTCGCTCAACTCCACCCTTCCGTTCCCGATGGATGGCTCCAGAAAGAGCTGCCGTCGCTGGCGGTCCAGCACTAATGGCAACAGGTACACGTAATGCTTTTGCTCCGACAGCAACGAATTCGGAACAGATGTAGGAGGAGACGACATACCCCGCAACTCCTCCAGTGCTTGGTAGATGACTTGCACCAGCTGTTCGCGGCGGCGCCGTGCAGCACGCTTACGGAGCGCATGCTCCACCGCTTTGACGACCTCATGCTCACTAATCGGCTTTCTGAGGTAATCCGCCACCTCTGACTTGACAGCGGTGATCGCACTCTCCAACGTGGCATAGCCTGTGAGCACCAGGATGAGGAGCTCCGGCCAGCGCGCATGGGCAACGCGCATCACCTCCTCGCCACCGATGCCAGGCATGGAGAGATCCAGGATCATCACATCATAAGCCGTGCTTTCCAGCACGCGCAATGCCTCTTCGCCGTTGCCAACGACATCGGCGACAAAACCGGCTGCGCGCAGGGCCTGCGCGAGCGCGTAGCTGATGCACAGCTCATCGTCCACCACCAACACAGACGCCGGTCGCCTTTGCTCCTCCCTCTCCATTTCTACCCTCCAAGCACACGCCCAGACCGATTGGACCTCTTGTCCTCGTGACAAACCTGCCCGTGCAACTTAAGCTGGTCACAAATTCTAACACCAGATTCAATCAATGGTAACGAGCGACACCATTCAGGGTTGTATTCCGTTGATATTAGTAGCGCTGGGATAAAAAGAGATCTCCTTGGGGTGGGCGGAGTGGCGTATCTCTCGCGGGGGGAATTTGTGGAAGAGGCTTGAACCTCGGTAGGACACGGTTTCCGAACATCCTTCACAACTGAGGGCAAGTCCATCAGTGCTGTCTTTTTTGCACTGAAAAGCGTCAAACCCGATGTGCCAAGTGTGTTATAGGCAGCCTACGACCGGCCATCCTTGCGCTTGTTGTGGATGACGTGTGGTGCCTCACAACTGGGGCAGGCAAGATAGCGAGGCGAAGGTTCGCGCGCCATCTTTCACCTCCGCCAAGAATTAGGCCACAAACCATTATGCCCGGGCGTGACTACTGGCGAAGATGAGGCGATACAAAAGTGCCTCGGTGTTGGGTGGGCAACACCGAAGTGGCCACTGGTGAGGCAGCACCGGCGGCGGGGTGAAGAATACTACAACCACCAGAAGGTGACAAGCCACCGGCTGGCGGTTTGGGTTTTCGGGGCGATTGTGAAAGAAAAGTGGCGTACAACCATTTCACAACCGTTGTGGCACAAGGGGACTGAGGCTATAGCTGCCGCTTTGGGTGAATGAATGGGGTTGTAGTTACGCAAGACAGCGAGAAAACCTCAAGGATTCCACATAACAAAAACTCCGGGGCGAGGACTCGAACCTCGACATACGGCTCCAAAGGCCGCTGTCCTACCGTTAGACGACCCCGGAACGCTCTTCTAAATCTTCTTTATTTTAGCATAGCATATCGATGGCAGCAAGTTTGGCTAAAAGTACGGGCCCGTTTCAAATTGGGAGGCGCTGTCCCGCGGGTGTGATGACCAAAGGCGATGGATCGCCTTTCAAGAAGGTCTGCCATCAACGCTGTGCCTGCGCGGATGCAAGCCGCAGCGTGCCTGCCCGGCGTCACTTCAGTCGCCGACCCTGGCCACTTTGCAAGAGTGCAACTCTGCCAGGGCGCGCGTCAGAGCTGCCCATTCCGCCAAGCTCAGCGTCTCTGCCCGTCGCGCGGGTGCGATGCCCGCTGCTGACAACAGCGCGCTGACCTGCTCCGCCGAGAGTCCCAGCCCCGCGCTTAAGGTATTGTGCAGCTGTTTGCGCCTCTGCCCGAAGCCGGCGCGCACGACGCGGAAGAAATCCTGCGGCGAAGGCACGTCCACGGGCGGCCGTTCGTACGTGTCGATGCGCAGCACGGCCGAATCGACTTGCGGCGGTGGCACGAACGCTCCTGCCGGGATGCGCGTGACGATGCGCGGCCGCCCGTAAAACTGCACACTCACCGCCAGCAAGCTCAGCTGGCCCGGGGGCGCTACGATTCGCTGGGCCACTTCGCGCTGCACCGTCAACACCAGGCGGAAAGGGGGCGGCGCGCACTGTAACAGCTGTCGCAATACTGCCGAGGTGATATAGTAGGGCAGGTTGGCGACCACCGCATAGGGCGCATCAATCAAAGCGGGGACGTCCAGCCGCAAGATATCGCCGTGGACGATGGTGACGTTGGGCAAATGTGCGAGTTCGTGGCGCAGCAATGCCACCAGCCGATCGTCCAGCTCGATCGCCACCACACGACGCGCCACCGCTGCCAGCCGGCGCGTCAGCAAACCAGGCCCTGCGCCGACCTCCAGCACGTTCGCTTCAGGCGGCAGCTCAGCCGCAGCGACGATTTTATCCAACAGACGCGGGTCGGAGAGAAAGTGTTGCCCCAGGGCCTTGCGCGCGTGCAATCCATACCGTCGCAACAATGCGCCCAGCGACTCCTCGGTTGTGTCGAGCTGAGATGGCAGCGGGGCCTCGGGCTGGGTTGCGCCGTCCTCTATCATTCAACGTTCCTGGGGCCAACTGGGAAGCACATAGCGAATGCGCTCGCGCGGGGGGACAGGGGTGAGGAGATAGACATCGACCCAGCGATACCAATGCGGCAGCGGCATATCATCATCGTATCCCAGGTCAACATGGCGACCCAGGATGGAA
>JANXAX010000294.1 GCA_025062175.1 Anaerolineae bacterium
GCATGGGGGATGCCGGGCAATCCCATAGGGCCGCGCGTCAAGGAGATCCAGTTCTTGAAGACGGCACGCGTGATCTCGCCCAGGCCCATCGTCACCACAGCCAGGTAGTCGCCCACCAGACGCAGCGTGGGGATGCCGATGATGAACGCCACGAAGCCGGCCATCGCCATGCTCGCCAGCACTGCGAGCAACCACGGCACCCCCGCTTTGACCAGCAACGCGGAAGTATAAGCGCCGATGCCGTAGAAGGCGGCGTGGCCTAGGTTGAACAGGCCAGTGGCGCCCACGACCAGGTTCAGCGAGATCGCCAAAATGCCGTAGATGGTAATGACCACCAGCAAGTGCACAATCAGCGCAAGTTCCATAACGATCGCCCCCTCTGTGGTGCTCACAGCACCGTTGCCTGGACTTCTCCCTTCTTGCCGAAGATGCCACTGGGCCGCAAGAAGAGCACCAGGATGAGAATGCCATACGCGATCGAGTCCTTCCACACCGGTGGAATGAACCAAACCCCGGTGTTCTCGACGATGCCGATGAGGAAAGCTCCGACCACAGCTCCCCAAACGTTGCCCAGACCGCCCAGCACGACCGCGGCAAACGCCTTGACCGTGATGATGAACCCCATCGTGGGCTGCAAATTGGTGTCCATGCCGATCAACGCGCCCGAGGCGGCAGCGAGCGCGGAGCCAATGGCAAAGACCGCGGAGATGATCAAATTGGTGTCGATGCCAGACACCTCGGCCAGGCTAATCCCGTCCGCTACCGCACGGATAGCTTTGCCGAGCTTGGTGCGCGTCAGCAACCAATACAATCCCACCATAAATACGAGACTGGTGAGGATGATAGCGCCTTGTACCGGGGTGATATAAATCGGCCCGAGCTGATAGCTCCTCAGGCCGGTCAGGCTGAAGGTGCGGATGTCCGCGCCCATGACAATCATGACCGCAGCATCTAAGACGAAGGAGACCGCGATGGCTGTCGTCAACGACGCCAGCTTGGGCGCACGGCGCAGTGGTCGGTATGCCACCCGTTCCACCATGACCCCCAGCATCGCGGTGAGGAGCATACTGCCCAGAAAAGCCGGCACCAGCGGCACATTTGCCATCATAACCAGCACAAACGTAATATAAGCACCCACCATGGCAATCGAGCCATGGGCGAAGTTGATAAATTTCAGCGCTCCGTAGACCATGCTATAGCCGACGGCCGCGAGCGCATACGTGCCCCCGGCAATCACACCATTGACTAGCAGTTGGACAAAGATTTCCACCAATATTCTCCTACACAGCGGATTGTCACATAGATGTGGTTGTTATGGTTCCCGCTTTTAAGCTAAGTCTCTCAACCAGAAGGTGTATTTCGTCTTTTAGAGGGATAGGAACCGAGCCGCGCGCGTGAGCAAGTGGCTGCAGGTCGCTCCCTGACGGTCGTGGCTCGAATAACCATTGCACGTCTGAAGCCATCGCATGCACCTACCCCTCTAAGAGATGTATCCCAGCCGGATGGATAATCGCAGAGCGCACAGAAAACACTCCGTGCGCTCTGCGATGGTCTGGCGATCAATCTAGAGACAGCGCCCTACTCACTGTGCAGTCTCTGTGGCTTCCGGAGTCGCAGTGGTTGGGGCCTTCTCGTAAAGCACCCATTCGCCGTCCTTGACAATCACCCACTCGTAAGAACCCTGCGAGATGCCATACTCGTCAAACTTCTTGGCGCCCGACGGGCCGACATAGGTCTCGGCCACCTCGAAGAGGGCTCTCTGAATCCCGTCTGCCGTGTAACCACCCTTCTCGATCGCCTTGGCCACGAGCATCATCGCGTCATAGGCAAAGTCGGCCCAGATGGTGGGCTCTTTGCCAAACTTCTTGAGGAAGGCTTCGCGGAATGCCTGGTACTCAGGTGTCTGACCCGATTGAGCGCGTAGACCCATAATCCCCTCGACCGCCTCCTTGCCGGCCAGCTGGGGGACTTCAGGCGAGACAAGGGCAACATCAGTAACCCACTGGGTCTTTAATCCTAGCTCGGCAGCCTGCTTGAAAATGATACTGGCCTCCGCCAGATGGCCAACGATAAAAGTTACAGTAGGATTAACACCCTTCACCTTCAAGATCTCGGTGCGGAAGTCCTTGCTCCCCAGTTCGAAAGGCTGGACAATGAGCAGCTTGCCACCGGCGGCTTCGAAGGCCGGCACAAAGGCGTCCTTGACCCCGATGCCATAGTCATTGTTGATGTACATCACCGCCACTTCCTTGACACCCAGATGTTCCGCCACCTTGACCCACTCGAGGCCCTGGGCAGCATCGGAGGCCATCACCGAGAAGAAATACGGCCCACACTCTCTCAGCGCCGGCGCTGTGGAGACCTGGGAGACCTGGACCACCTTCTTCTCCTGCGCCTTGGGACAGAGGCTCAGGCTGATGGTACTGGATGCCGAACCCAGGATCACGGGCACTTTGTCGGTTTCCACCAGCTTGAGGAAGGCCGTCTGAGCATCGGCTGCGGACAGGCGGTCATCCTCGTAAATCACCTCAACCGGCACGCCGTTGATGCCGCCCGCCGCGTTGATGACGTCCACCGCGAGCTCGGTGCCCATCTTCAAGCTCTGGCCGTAAACCGCGGCATCGCCGGTCAGATGGCTGATGAAACCGATCTTGTACACGGAAGGCTTTTCCATTTCCGGAGCGCCGGCGGGTTTGTAGGTCGCCGCCAGGTACTCGATCAGCACCTTCTGTTCCTCAGCGCTGAGCTTCGCCCCTTTGGAGACCATGCGCTCTACCGTGGTCTTCCACTGATCAGCCGTCTTCTGCGCTGCTTTAACGCGTTGCAAGTCGTGGCATTTCGTGCAGCGGTCCTCCAAGAGAGCTGCGCCATCCTGTGCCATTGGTGCCATTATGACTGCCATGTCCGTGTTGGGAGATTCGGCAGCCAGCGGAGCAGGTATAGTGAACGACGTCGTCAGCACACCCACCAACAGCAAAACAATTCCCAAACCAAACGCGCGATGTTTCATCTTTCGTTCCCCCTCCTTTTATGTAAGCGAAGCTATAGTACATCTGAAAAACTGATAAACTTAAATCCTCACCACAGGTTACCGAGTCCTCTTCTCTCAAACATTGTTGCTCCACAATCACCCCCCTTCTGTGTAAACATCTTCCGATCAACCGGATTATTGATCTAGGACAGTAGCACATAATAGTTCAAAACCACAAAGAGACCGGGCACCTAAGGCCATGTGGACAATGCTGTTTGGACATCCCTAGAATGAGACATAAGATAACACGTCTAAACAGCAAGGGAACACCAGCTGGTGGGTCGGCTGACCTCGTGTGTAAGGATCGACACGAACTGTGTCATTGCCGTCATAACAGAGGATAACATCGTTAGTACAGTGCGCTGACTCCCTCTGGCTCAAGTGCATCTTCAAGCCTAATGATAAATCATATCATACGATTTTCATAAGGTCAAACGAGATAGGTGCATGCGCCACAGGATCATTAACAGGTGGTGACAAGTCCAATAAGAAGAGAAACAAGAGTAACTACCTCCATCTCACCTCTATAGCTGATTGATTGGGCACATTCTCAGAGTTTCCGCACGCTCTTTATGCCATTTACTGAGGCGCGCGGCGTGATTTTCTCCTATTTCCCCCCTCCATAAGCGCGACTCAAACGTTATCGCAACCGGCAGATAACATTGGGAGCTCAGGTATCCAAAAATTCTTCCAAATTGAGAAGGGTGTACAACACAGATGCAGCGGGGATGATCCCGGCACATATGACACCCAGATAGCTCGGCTGGGGCACCAAAAGCCCTGCCAATGGGGCGATTAATGTGAGGAA
>JANXAX010000295.1 GCA_025062175.1 Anaerolineae bacterium
CGTTGTGCGCATCGCTCACCAGGTCCTGTCCCAGTTCACGTGCTCTTTCACGCAGCACTTGAATACTGCGGCGTTCGCCGCTCTCCAGGTCCTCGTAATACCAATGTTCCCATCCGTTGCACGGCACCCCTTTAAGTCGCGAAGCAATCTGATGGATCGAGCCGGTTAACTCGCCACAGCGCAGCGACCCATCCGCCAGTACCACGGCGCTTATTTGTCCCTCTAGACCTAGGTAGAGAAGCTGCCCCGGGCGGATCAGACCCCATTCCACTAAGCTTCCAAAAGGCACGCGCTTGGGACGCTGCGTGCTGGGAAGCACGAGACTTTCAGACGGAACAGGGTGGACCTGCTCAATACGGGTGCGGGCAATTTCCACATAGGTGCGTTCACGCTCGATGCCAATCCAATGACGTCCCAGCCGCTTGGCCACCACTCCTGTAGTGCCGCTCCCGAAGAAGGGATCTAACACCACATCACCCGGATGAGAGCATGCTAGGATGATTCGGTACAAAAGTGCTTCCGGTTTTTGGGTAGCGTGGGCTTTTCGTCCGTTAATGCGCATCCGTTCCTTCCCTGTGCAAAGGGGGATTTCCCAATCACTGCGCATTTGTCGTCCATCGTTCAGATGTTTCATCGCGTGATAGTTGAAAGTGTAACGCGCACCGCGTTTTTTTTGGGCCCAGATGAGGGTCTCATGTGCGTTGGTAAAGCGCACGCCACGGAAGTGGGGCATTGGATTGGTTTTGATCCAAATGATATCGTTGAGGATCCAAAAGTCAAGATCCTGGATCAGACGACCGATGCGGAAGATATTATGATAGGTGCCGATGACCCAGATGGTGCCGGTGCTCTTGAGCACACGTCGACAGGCGCGCAGCCAGGCTTCGGTGAACGCATCATAAGCCGCAAAGTCGGAAAACCGGTCCCATTCGTCATCGACCGCATCCACGCGGGTCGAATTAGGCCGCCATAGCTCCTGACGCAATTGCAAGTTGTAAGGCGGGTCGGCGAAGATCAGATCGATGCTCTCAGGCGGCAACTGCTCGAGTACTGCGATGCAATCTCCTAATATAACTTGATCCAACGGCAGCTGGATCATGGAATCTCCTCGCCAGTTTGTCCTTGTATTTCCGCTCCCCCTCTCTATGGCGGTTTCATGGACATTCGCCGGCATTCCACAACTTTAGCTGATATGGCGGACGACGTCCGTCGAGCAAGATGAACGGCGCCGCCCGATTGATCGAGACACCGAGCGCACGCAAGTCGGAGAGGTCGCGCAATCTGCCGTGGCGGCGTGCCTCCAAGATCGTGTCGGCGGTGCGTGGACCGATGCCTGGCACGCGCAGCAGCTGCTGTCGGCTGCAGCGATTGAGCTCCACCGGGTGATGCGCAAGATGCGCGTGTGCCCATGCCAGCTTGGGGTCCACCTCTATAGGCAACGCACCATCGCGATCGAAAGGGAGTTCCTCGACGCTGAATCCATAGAGGCGTAGTAACCAATCGGCCTGATATAAACGTTGCTCCCGTCGCACCGGTGTGGGAGGGAGATGGTCCAACGGCGTCCCCGGCACTGGATTGAAAGCGGAGTAATAAGCCCGTGCCAGTCCCACTTCGCGATAGAGGCGACTGGCGGTGCGCAACAGATCGCGGTCGCTTTCGCCTGCTGGACCTACCACGAACTGGGTCACCCAGCTGGGCCGGCGCCGGCCGGGTGGTGTGCTCTGCACCAACCGGTGGACCCACTGCAAAGCAGCAAGCAGTTCCAGCTCGAAATCCTTTTGCGGGGCGATGATGGCCAAGTGCGCGGGGTCAGGACCTTCCAAGTTAACCGAGACGCGGTCTGCCAGGCGTAGTGCCTGTTCGATTTGCGCTTCCTCAGCGCCGGGCATGATTTTCAGGTGAATGTAGCCGCGGTATAAATACTTGTGGCGCAACAGTTCTACGGTGGTCAACATCGGATCCATCGTGCGGGCGCCTCCGCCGACCAATCCGCTGCTGAGGAAAAGACCGCGCACGATGCCGGCCCGTTGCATGGCATCGAAGGCGCACGCCAACTCGTCTGGTGTCAGTTTGAGACGGGGTACTCCGTCGTGGCCAGCGCGAAATGCACAGTAATGACAGTTGCGTTCGCAGACGCTGCTTTGCATCGTGCGCAATACCGGAATAGGACCTTCTGGCCGCCGCACCTGGACGACGCACGTGCTTAGGAAGTCCGCTTTTGCACGCCTCGCCGGCCTGGCACACGGGTCGCCATCGCACTCCAGCGCAGCTAGCCGACTGAGGAGCTCGATCTTTTCCCTCGAGTCAAGCGCACGTATGATCTGCACACCTTTATCATAGCACATTCGTTCTAATTGTCAAGAAGAGAAGCTGAAAGACTCTGGTTTCACACCAGCAGAGCTCGACACCCGACACAGTTACTCTAGATGTATCCCGATATGTCACTCAGTGGGCACGTTGCATCAGGGAAAGCGCCAGCTCGCGCAAGGCCGCCGTCGCCTGTGGTTCGGCTTGTAGCGCCTCGATCGCGGCCAGGGTTTCATCCAGGTAACGCCTGGCGGTCTGTTCGGCATATGCACGCGCGCCACACATATCGAGGATGCGCACCGCCTCGGCGACGTCGGCTTCGCTCAGTCGTTCCTGGGAGTAGAGATAGCGCAAGCGTGCTGTCCCACTATCCCCCCCTGCGCTTAGGGCATAGATGACCGGCAGGGTTTTCTTGCGACTACGCAGGTCGTCTGCGGTCGGTTTGCCAGTCACCGCGGGTTCCCCCCAAATTCCCAGGATGTCGTCCTGGATTTGAAAGGCAAGACCTAATTTCTCTCCGACGCTGCGGTACTGCATGGTCAACGCCAGCTCCCCCAAGGCAATCAGTGCTCCCAGTTGCATGGCACAGCCCAAGAGGGCCGCGGTCTTGCCGCGGATCATGGCCATATAGGCCGCGGCGTCCACCTCAAGCGTGCTCTCGAAGGCGAGGTCCAGGTACTGTCCCCGGCACAATGCCAAGCATGCCTCATCCAGGATGCGCAGTGCAGACACCACACAATGATCTGGGACTCCATAGTGCGACAGACGTTGCAAGGCGAGATGGGCCAGCACGAACATAGCATCGCCGGTGTTGATGGCTTGCGCATCACCCCACAGTGACCACACAGTGCGCCGTCCACGTCGCGTGGGACTGCGGTCCTCGATGTCGTCGTGGACCAGGGAGAAATTGTGAATGATCTCCACTGCTGCAGCAGCCGGCAGGGCACTCTGAGGGACACCACCGGCTGCCTGGCAGGACAATAGCGTCAAGAGAGGGCGCAGACGTTTGCCGGTGCGTGCCACAGTGGGTCGGAAGTGCTCATCGCTCCATCCCATATGGTAGTGTATCATGCCGACGAAGGCATCCTCCTCGCCTTCCAGCGCGGGCATACAGGCGCGCAACTCTTGTTCGATCAGGGGCATGAAGGTGTCTAAAGCTTGCTGCAATCCCATCTTGCCATTTCCTTTTGTGTTTTTCCTCACACGTTCTCCCATACGACCAGGTGAGGGGTATCGCGCAGCGCGGCCAGGTTCTTGGCGCCGATGCAGAACATGGCGATGCGCAATTCAGTCACCATCGCCTGGGCCACCTCGACCACGGCAGCGGTGGAGCTTGTCGCTGCTTTCAAGAACGGACGGCTGAGACCGCCTAGGTGAGCACCTAAGGCGATCGCTTTAGCGACATCCAGTCCATCGCGCAGGCCGCCGCTGGCAATCAGTGTGACTTGTGGCGCTGCCTCGCGCACCATCCGGATGGAGTCGACGGTGGGGATGCCCCAGT
>JANXAX010000296.1 GCA_025062175.1 Anaerolineae bacterium
CAGGCGATTGCGCGTCGTCTGCGGCTTAGGGCTCACAATGGCGATCTTCTGCCCCAACCAGGCGTTCATCAGCGTGCTCTTGCCCACGTTAGGCCGCCCGACCACTGCCACAAAACCCGAACGAAAGTCCGGTGGCGTCGCGGGTAATACCGACTCAGGAGAGATTTCGTTGGACAGTGCGTTTTCTTCGGTCTCGTTCATCATTACTAATAAGTAGAGTATAACACAAACGTCTTGGATACCCAACATAGCCCGCAAAAGACCAACGATTCAAGTCGTGCCTGATGGGCTTTCCGCTTTCACCCTAAAATTTGGAATGTGCCTATAGCGTGCGTTGCCCCACAGAGCATCGTCGGGGTATAATCGTACGTAAGCAAGAGTATCTCTGCTTACGGAATCCGATCAGCATCAGGAGGGTTTGGGCATGGCACGTGTCATCCGTGCTCCGCGCGGCACCCGCTTGACTTGCAAGAACTGGCTCATCGAGGCGGCCTATCGCATGTTGCAGAACAACCTCGACCCCGAAGTAGCCGGCGACCCGGAGAATCTGATCGTCTACGGCGGGCGCGGCAAGGCGGCGCGCAATTGGGCGTGTTTCGACGCCATTCTGCGTTCCCTGGAGACGCTCGAGCCAGACGAGACGCTGCTGGTGCAGTCGGGCAAGCCGGTGGCGATCTTCCGCACCCATGAGGACGCGCCGCGCGTGTTGCTCGCCAATTCGAACATCGTGCCCGCCTGGGCGACGCAGGAGAACTTCGACCGCTGGGAGCAGCAGGGTCTCATTATGTTCGGCCAGATGACCGCCGGCAGCTGGATTTACATCGGCACCCAGGGCATCCTGCAGGGCACCTACGAGACGCTTGCTGCGCTGGCTCGTCAACGCGGCTGGCCGAGTCTGAAGGGCAAGCTGGTGCTCACCGCTGGGCTGGGCGAGATGGGTGGGGCGCAACCGCTCGCCATCACGATGAACGAGGGGGTCGGGCTGATCGTCGAGGTGGACCGCTGGCGCGCCGAACGTCGTCTCGCGCTGCGTCAGATCGACCGTATCACTGAAAACCTCGAAGAGGCGATGACATGGGTCGAGGAAGCGCTGGCTCGCCAGGAACCACTCTCTGTCGGCCTGATCGCCAACGCTGCCGAGGCACTGCCCGAACTGTTGGCGCGCGGCGTGACACCCGACGTGGTGACCGACCAGACTTCGGCCCATGATCCGCTCTACGGCTACATTCCACCTGGATTCACCGTGCAAGAGGCAGCGGAGCTGCGCCAGCGCGACCCACAGGAGTATGTGCGCCGTTCTATGGAAGCAATGGCGCGCCATGTCGAGGCGATGCTCGGCTTCAAAGCCAAGGGCGCCGAGGTCTTCGACTACGGCAACAATCTGCGCCAGCGTGCCTATGATATGGGCGTGCGCGAAGCGTTCAGCTATCCTGGCTTCGTGCCCGCCTACATCCGTCCTCTCTTCTGCCGGGGCAAAGGGCCGTTCCGCTGGGTGGTTCTCTCTGGCGACCCACAAGATCTCTACGTCACTGACCAGGCAATTATGGAGCTCTTCCCCGAGGATGAACATCTGCAGCGCTGGATTCGGATGGCGCAGCAAAAGGTGACGTTTCAGGGGTTGCCAGCGCGCATCTGCTGGCTGGGCTATGGCGAACGCGCCCGCGCCGGCTTGCGCTTCAACGAACTGGTCGCCAGCGGACGCGTCAGCGCGCCGATCGTCATCGGGCGTGACCACCTGGACGCTGGATCGGTGGCCAGTCCCAACCGGGAGACGGAGGGCATGTTGGACGGCTCAGATGCCATCGCCGACTGGCCACTCCTGAACGCCTTGATCAACGCCGTGGGCGGCGCGACGTGGGTGAGCATTCACCATGGCGGTGGCGTGGGCATTGGTTACAGCATTCACGCTGGCCAGGTGATCGTCGCCGACGGCACCGAGGCCGCAGCGCGACGGCTGGAACGCGTCCTCACCACCGACCCCGGCATGGGTGTGGTGCGCCATGCCGACGCCGGCTATCCCGAAGCGATCGACTTCGCGCGCCAACACGGCATCAAAATCCCCATGCTGGACACATCCCTCCCCGCGCCATAAGCGCACAAGCACAGCATAGAGAATGGGCGGGTTATCTCAATAGTCGTGTTCTCTCAAACCCACAGCTAGAGGCAGAAATGCGCATTTAAACTAAGGAGGGACGTGGCAGCTTTACCACGTCCCTCCGATATACCTTCAGCCAGTCAGCAGCCAGGGAAACTCATCCCGCCATCACGCAAGGTTCTATTTAATCTCCCCGATGCGTTCTGCCTCGTCCAAGTTCTCCTTGGTGATCAGCTTGGGCGGGATGAAGATGTCGTGTTGCGACGGCTTGACGCCGAAGCGCAGATAAGCCACCAAGACACGCAGGGCAGTGCGGGACTGCTCACCAGGGAATTGCTCAATCGTGCCGTAGAGCTGCCCATCACGCACCATCACCAGCGCCTCCGGCAGCGCATCATAACCGATGACCACCACCTTCTCCGCTAAGTTGCGCGCCTTGAGCGCCTCGATGGCACCAAACGCCATCTCATCGTTCGCCGCCACCACCGCATCTGGCTGCGGCGTGGCACCCAGACAACTCTCCGTCACCGTCAGCGCCAACTCCCGCCGGAAGCGCGCCGTCTGCTGACAGGCCACCTTGATCTCCGGGTACTTGTCAATCACATTGTGCAACCCCTTCGAGCGGTCAATCGCCGGCGAACTCCCCGGCTCACCCGTTAACTCGAAGATCGTCGCCCCCTGCGGGAACAACTTGAGCAACGCCTGCCCCTGCTGCTCACCACCCAGCACATTGTCTGCCCCTACATGGGCCAGCGTTGGCACACCTACCACCGTGCGGTCAATCGTCACCACCGGAATGCCCGCATCTACCACCTGTTGCACTGCCGGCGCCATCCCTTCCGCCGTGATCGGACTGATCAGCACCCCGTCATACTTCTTGACGATGACCGCCTCCATATCCGCCGTCTGCTTCGGCACCTGGTTCTGCCCATCCAGGGTGATGATCTCAATGTTGCCCAACTTCTCCGCCTCGGCCTTCACCTGCGCTTCCATAAACACGAAGAAGGGGAAGGCCAAGTCCGGCAACGACAACGCAATCGTCAGTTTCTTCTGCTCCTGCTGGGGCGGTGCGGCGGCCCAGGCGAGCTGCGCCGTGAACATGCTCAAAATTACCACCAACACCAGCATGCTAAAGAGACGTCTTTTCATTGTCCTCCTCCTACGTTTTCACAGATTGGGCGAACAGGCCACCACTTGGCACACACCATTTCCGAAGCTCGGAGAGTTGTGCATCTGGTTTCGTCTCATCACCTCCCTTCTGTCTCCGCTGCTGCGCGCTCTCTCGAACGACCCACCATCTGGGAGACGACGTCTCGACGAACTCCATCGCGTATAAAACAGTTGTTCCCCGTGTTTAACGGCGCGATGCTTTGACCACCTGGTCGAAGAAGACGGTGAAGACGATGATCAGGCCGATGATCACCTGTTGGAAGTAGGACGACACGTTCAACAAGGTCAACCCGTTCGACAGGACGCCGATGAGCAGAATACCAATGACGGTACCGAAGATACCCCCTTCGCCGCCGCGGGTGAGGCTGGTGCCGCCGATGACCACACCGGCAATGACGGTCAGCTCATAGCCGATGCCCGCTTCGGGGTCGCCCTGCTGCTCCTGCGCTGCCTGACACATCCCTGCTACTGCCGCGAACAGCCCACAGGCGATATACGCTTTCCATTTTGCTATCGGCACGGGCACGCCCGATAGCCGCGCT
>JANXAX010000297.1 GCA_025062175.1 Anaerolineae bacterium
AACCCCTGGACCGTTGCTGCCATGCTGCCATTGCCTCCCAATCGAAGTGCACCCGAATAGTGCGCGTGGTTGACATTTTATGGAAGTTTGCTATATTGTGCATGCGCCAGCTTGACATATTCACAGAAATGCCGAGAGGAGGCAAACGATGGCGGTCGAATACCCGGATATCATCTGTGAGTATACCGAGGCAGCCCAACGCTATGAAAGCGATGGCGTTCAGATCGTGCCTTCGCTGGAACCGGCTGAGATTCCTATGGATGGCTATGCGATGTTGATCCTTTTGTTGCAGAACGCCATCGATGTGCCGACCGAGGTGATCGTAAAACTGGAGCCGCCTGTCGCAGGGCGCCTGCGCGGGACACCGCTCCTCGAGATCGGTGAGCCGGAGCTGCGTGTCCGTCTGGAGCCGGCCCAGGTGGGGGCACTCTATGTACCAGTCAGGGTGGTCGCAAGTGCCCGAGAAGGTCAATATGAGCTCCAGCTCCATATAACGGTCAAAGCGGAAGGCGCTGCCCGAAGGATACGGCCGCTCCAGAAGACCGGTGGATTTCGCGATGAGCTGCTGGATGATCTGGTCGGACTTGATCTCGGTCGGGTGCTGGGCGTCGGTTATACTGCCACGCCCACGCGTAAGATCGCTCTACCTTTCGCCATCGCGCGTGGCGCCGAGGCACCCCGGACACCTCCCACTAGCGCTTCCAAGTTCGAGGTGCTATGGCGCCTCGAAGATTTCGCGCTGCAGAGCAAGGCGCAACGCGAAGTGGCCGAGAGGCGTGTCCACATCGTAGACGCCCTGGGGCTGGAACCTCTGTACGCAGGACTCCTCGTCGAGGGACACGAACGCTGCGCCCGCGCAGGCATTCCGTTGAGAATCGGGGAGGCGGTCGCGCTGAGCAAGATCCTGACGTTCACGGTGCATCACTTTCTAAGCAACGACGCCGTCGCGGATGGCCTGTTGGTGCCCATCTGGGAAATTGCCCTGCGCCTAGGCTTGTCCACCGATGATCCCCGCTGGATGGTGCGCAAGATAGGCTTTGGCCATCTGGTACGTCTGGCGGTGGCGCTCTCATTCGGATTGGTCGCCAAGGTGCTCAACACCCAACCATGGGGGTTGGAAGAACGCCGCGGTCTGATTCAGGAAATCGCTAGTCGGCTGGATGAGGGCGAGCCGTTGCCGATTGAGCTGCTGTATATCCCTCTCCTGGCTGCTTCGACCGTCATCGCTCACCAGATCAGCGCTCCAGGTGAAAACGTACGGCAGAGCTTAGAGCTTCTCAAGGTGGCCAAGCAGGCGCGCGCCGAGGTCTTTGTCGACCCAGAGCTGGCCCAGTCGAGTGTGTTGATCGACCGGTTGCTGGAAACCGCACTGGCTCATGGTGGATAGCATTGCCCATGTTGTCAGGGCAGAATGAGGCGCGATTCGCAAGAGGTTATCAGGCAATCCTTATATCCTTCCCAGAGAGGAGTTCGGCTGGCAGACGTTCCGCCAAGCTCGCTCGGATGCGCGCGAGGTTCTGGGCCACCGTCGCTTCCTGATTGAAGATCGCCGAACCGAGTACCAACACGTTGGCTCCGGCGGCCACAATTTCTGCCGCATTGTGTGCTTTCACCCCGCCGTCCACCTCGATGTCCACGTCCACCAGGCCACGTTCGTCGAGCATACGTCGCACGCGAGTGATCCGGGCACTACTGCTAGGAATATATGACTGTCCACCATAACCTGGATTGACCGACATCACCAACACCATATCCACCTCGGGCAGGACCTCTTCCAGGCTGACGAGCGGGGTGGCCGGGTTGAGCGTCACACCAGCTCGGATGCCCATTTCTTTAATCTGATAGATTGTACGGTGCAAGTGAACGCACGCCTCCACGTGCACCGTCAGGATATCCGCTCCGGCGCGGACAAAGTCGGGGATGTACCGTTCGGGTTGGGTGATCATCAGGTGAACATCCAACGGCAGCGTGGTGACCGAGCGCAGCGACTCCACTACCAGAGGTCCCACCGTGATATTGGGAACGAAGTGGCCATCCATCACATCGATGTGAATGTAGTCAGCGCCGGCCGCTTCGGCCTCGCGCACTTGTTCGCCGAGCCGCGCAAAGTCGGCGGACAAGATCGAGGGCGCGATCTTCACCCGCCTCATCTTGATCGTCCCCTCGTCTCTCTGAAACCTGGGTCGGCCTCGCCTGTTTCGCCCGCGGGAGGATCTGCTACTGTAGCGGCCGGAAGGCCGAGCTCTGGATTCTTGGGCCGCTCGATTGCCGGAAGCGGTTCAGGATACGGGGGAAGCGCCACCGCAGCCTGGTCGCTGACTGCTTCTTCCATAACCGCGGTCACACAGTAGGGACAGATATCCCACCGCAAATGCAACAATTTGCCACAATTGACGCACTTTTTCTTCAGAATGGCGTGACAGTCGGGACAGACCAGCCAATCGGACTCCACTTTGCGCCGACAACCCGGGCATACAATCCGTTCTTCCAGGTCCTGTAACAACGCTTCTTCTTCCAGGGAACGCTCATACAGCTCAGCCAGGGTGGTCTGGGGACGCAAGAGGAAGTAGATCACCAGTCCCAGCGGTCCAAAGATGGCCACTATCAAAGTGGCCAGGAGGATGGCAAGGATATCCCGCGAGCGAGAGCGGATGTCGCGGAAGGTCCACACGATCAAGCCGATCCATACGGCCAGGAAGAACGCACCTCCAAAGGCCAACAGGACCTGCAGCGCGACAATCACAATGTTTGGAATCTGGATGGTGGGCATTTGCTTTTACCTCGCGACAAAGCGCTAATCGGTGAGATTATACCACTGCAAGGAGCATGCGAAAAATGTGGTTTGTCCGCGAGCGTATTCTGAGTGTGAGGGATGACAGACTTGTGCCTGATGTCCGCTGCTTGCTGACACGCGCAGCGCGATGGGTTGCGCCCAAGCAGCTCTCCGCCGGCGTGCTGGTCATGACTTGCGCTCGAGGTGGATGAGCAATAGGGCAATGTCGGCCGGATTGACTCCCTGAATGCGGGTCGCCTGTCCCACCGTTGCCGGTCTGAAGTGCAACAGTTTCTGGAGCGCTTCAGCGCGCAAGCCGACCACCGCGCGATAGTCAAAGTCAGGTGGGATTGGCCGTTCTTCCAAACGTCGCATGCGCTCCACAAGGCGCTGCTGTTTGGCGATGTAGCCAGCATATTTCGCCTCGATCTCCACCTGCTCAATCACCTCCGGCGTCAATGTCTGTGGCGGAGGTACAAGCGCGCTGATCACCTGGTAGGTAACCTCAGGACGGCACAGGAACTGTAAGGCGTTGACGCCTTCCTGGAGTGGCGGGAGATCGTACACCTGCAACAGCTCTGTATTACCGTGATTGGGTGTGATGACCAAGCCTGCCAGGCGTTCGAGCTCCGCCTGGATCGCCCGGCGCTGTGCCTCGACACGCTGATAGCGCTGATAGGGCACCAACCCCACCTGGTAGCCGATCGGGGTGAGGCGCAACTCGGCGTTGTCCTGGCGCAACAGCAATCGATGCTCGGCGCGCGAGGTCATATGGCGGTAAGGTTCGTGGTGCTCCTGCGTCACCAGATCGTCGATCATCACTCCGATGTACGCTTGGTCACGGCCCAAAATCACCGGCGGACGATTCTGCACCTTGAGTGCGGCGTTGATACCAGCAATCAACCCTTGTGCGGCCGCTTCTTCATAGCCAGTTGTGCCGTTGATCTGGCCGGCGTGGAAGAGACCCTCGACCTGTTTGGTCTCCAAGGAACGCTGGATCTGGTCGGGGGGCACATAGTCGTATTCAACCG
>JANXAX010000298.1 GCA_025062175.1 Anaerolineae bacterium
GAGCCGCCAGCGGGGATCTCCCGCCAGCCGTCGCTGCAACTCCGCCCGGACTTCCTGGGGAAGCATCGGATGGAGTCTGATAGGCCACCAGGAGGGCGTAGGAGTGGGAACGGGCGTAGGTGTCAAGGTCGGTGTAGGGGTGGGAATAAATGGAACCGGCCCCAAAATGCCCACGCCCTCGCCGCTTTGGTCACCCACGCGCACCCGCACCCGCACGGAATGCGTTCGTCCGTCCGGCAACAGGCCGGAGCGATAGGTCAAGCGCGTTTGCTGCTTGGGACGCTCCAAAATCTCGCGGAACAAGGACACCAATTGTGCTGAATCAGGAGTTTCCTGATAAGAACCACCCGTCTCGCGTGCAGCACGCTGTAAGAACTCGCGCGCTAATCGACCGCCCACGCCTTCATATCCGATGGCAAAGATGGGAATATTAGCACGCGCCGCTTCAGCAATCGCCTCGTCCGCTGTGACCAGCACGCTGCCAGGATCCTCGTCCACTCCGTCCGTGAGCAGCACGATAAAGCGATTGTCTGGCGATATGTTTTTCGCCCAAAGCGTGGCCTTATATAGGGCATCATACAACGGGGTGCCCCCTTTTGCCCTCAAGCGGTCCACCAGTGCCAACACCGAGGCGTGGTCGGTGGTGAACAAGTGCTCGCGGGTGGGGTCGAGTTCTTCCAACGCGATAGAGATCTTGAAGGCGATCAGGGCCACGTAGTCTTGAGGGCTCATCCGCTCAATCAACGCGCGCGCCGCAGCCTTGGCATCCTTCACCGGCTGCCCGATCATCGAGCCAGAAATGTCCAGCACAAGAACCACATACACCGGTCGCGATGGATTAAGTAATGGCTCGACACTGACAACTGGACGCGGTCGAGCGTCCTCATCCTCAAAAACTTGCACCATTTCGGGTGTGATCTCGGAGACGACGCGTCCATAGGCATCCCGCACCGTGACCATAAGAGTTACTTGAGGGAAGTTGGCCACGTTCGAGGCGTCGATACTGACTGAAAGCGCGGGGGGAGGAGTTCCCTGTGCATTGAGGCGAACGGGAAACAAACTGGCAAGGATCAAAGCAACCCATAACAGCCGGAAAGCAATGCGCACCATTGGAACCTCCTTGGCGTTCATACTGGCAATGAAGACTCCTCCTCGGGAGTCCGGCTTTTCATCTGGTTCACTTTGGGGTTGTTGGAATTATAGGCTGATAATTCCACAAAGGCAATCTCCGCAACTCGTGACACGTGTGCTTTCCATTGGGTGGTGAATGAGAGCAGTAGGCTCCGGCGCTGCGACGCGCTATCCGCGCCGTGAGCGTGGGGGCGTTGGAGGCTGCTTGCTGATATACGCTCTGTTTATGTGCCGGATACTTCCACGGCACGCTGCGCCGTCTCGCCGGCGCCGGCCTTCCCACGCCACCACAACATCCCTCCGAGCAGGCTGGTGATGTAGATGATCAGCTGTTTGAGCAATGAGATGGAGAAAGCAAGGCTTGCCGGCACACCCACCAGTCCGTAGAAGAACGGGTAGACGGCTTGGGTGACGCCCAATCCCCCGATCGAGACAGGCACTAACAACACAAAAGCGATGATCGGGTTGAAAATAAAGATGTAGATCAACGCCACTCCACCCCCAAGGGACTGGGCAATCAGGTAATCCGTCAGATTGGCGAGGATGAGAGTGAACAAAGAGGTGCAGAACGCTGCGGCCAGGGCACTGTAGCTATAGCGGTAGGCATCGAGCGCCTGTGATGTACGCTGGTAGAACGAGGAGAGGGGCACAAGCGGTCGCCAGAGGAACGCTTTGCCCAGCTGGGCCCGTATACGCCGGCTGAGCATCGCGGCGAACCCTCCGACGGTCAATCCGAGCGCTGTCATCGCCGCCACTTCCACACCTTGCAGTTCGGTGTGCTCCATAAACAGGATCGCCACCGCAGCCGAGACGGCAGCACACACCATAAAAGCTACCAGGCCCACGATACGATCCACGATCACGCTGATGGCGGCTTCGGCGGTGCGTTCTATGTAGCGCGCCAGGCCATAGCCACGCATCACGTCGCCCCCCACGTTGGCGGGCAGGAAGTTGTTAAAAAAGAAGCCCACGTAAGTATAGCTCAAGACGGCGTGAAACGGCACCGCGATGCGCTGTGCACGCAACAGGATGTACCACTTCAACGCCGAGTTCGTCATAGCGGCGAGGAACAGCAGCGCCGCCGGCAGCAAATAAAGATAATTGGCGTGATACAGCGCTTTCTGAACCTGCTGCAGGTCCATGCGCCAGAACAAGTACGTGATCAGCCCCAGGCTGACCAGAATCTTGAGTGAGGTGGACAGATATTTCTTCAAAGCAGTCTCATTCCTGTCGTGTGTGAGGGGGTGAAGAAGCGAGATGTGTAGACGCTGTAGAAGGGGGGGTCACCCGCTTGGTAGTCCAGGCGATATCCCAGACCTCGTGCCGGCGGTGGCAAACCCGATAATCCCACCAGCCCAGGATGCGTGCAATTCCTTCCAGCACTGCCAGCACGCCTAGTGCCCAAATGAGCTGGAGTGCACGCCACACTTCGCCCAGAGCGAGGCGCAACACCCGACCGCCGTCTAAACTGGAGACCCGATAGCCGTACTTCTCCATTAAGTGTAGGTGTCCCGCATAATTGCGCCGGCGCTGCTTGATAAAATCCCCTACCGTTTGCGGCCCCATGTTATAGACCACCGCGTCCGGTGCATAGCGCACCTGCAGCCCCCGCCGCACCACTAGGGCTTCGACAAACGCCTCATCCATAGCGACATCCGGCGGGATACGATCGAACACTTTGCGGAAGGCGATGAGCTCTCCCAGGCGGGGAATCTCGAGGCACAGCTGGTGTTCCAGACGCAGGCGCAGATGACTCATATAACCTACAATGTGTTCCGGTGCGTTCACCGGCACCTTGTGTGCACCGGTCATCCCCACCGCGGGGTCGGCGAACATGCGCACCATATTTTCAATCGCGTCCTCGCCGGGCAGGGTGTCGCCGCTTTCCAAGACACAGATGTTCTCCTTGGCATGCGCGAGGAACAGATTGACGGCCGAGGTCTTGCCTTCCCGCCTTTCCTGCACCAGCAGCTTGATGCGCGGGTCACAGGCCATATGCTCACGCACGATCTCCTCGGTGCGGTCGGTGCAGCCCGAGGCGACCACAATGATCTCAGTGATCTCCACAGTGCGCAGGCGCTGATTGCGGATCGCCTCCAGCAGCTGACCGATGTTCGCCTCTTCGTTGTGAGCGGTGATTCCGACACTACATCGGATGACAGGCGGTGCTTGACAGGGCTGATCCGCAGACATAAGCTTCTAACGAGTCATCTCCTTCTTTTCTGGCGCGAGGTGAGATGGCGCTTCGCCAGGACAGTGAACAGAAAACCCAGCAGACTACCACTCGCCATGCCGAAGGCGATCAGGAAATATTGAGTCCAGAATCCTTCCGCCATAAGGCGCAAACTCATCAAAACGGCCGGCACAATGGTCAACACCCCGATCGTAAAAGCCAACAGCGCGCTATGTTCCGCCTGCATGGCAGGAAAGCGCCAACCGCAGAGCGCGAAGATGCCCACACCCACGGTCAACAAACCCGCTTGAGTCAGGTAGTAAAGGGGACGCAACAGGCCATTGACCCAGTCCAATGAGGCGATGAGCGCCAACATTAGCACGTAGAACAATGCGAAAGCCCCCCAAGAAGCGGAGATAGATCTCGGTGTCTCGGAAGTGTTCACTCGTGTTCGCCCCT
>JANXAX010000299.1 GCA_025062175.1 Anaerolineae bacterium
GCAAAAAAGCCGTTACCGAGCAGCAAGAGCAAGATGACCAAGAGCTCCCAGACGAGCGCGGTCATCGCACAAACCTCCCGATAGATGACGTGTCAATATCCCAGTCCGGATCCTATCACTTTCCAAAGCGTCGGCGCAGCCATTTCTCGAATTCGACAATACCATATACCAGGATGCTGAAGCCGATGACGAGCCCCCAGGCTGTGCCATCGATGGGTGCGCTGCCCATTGCGACGTGCATCACCGGTACATAGGTGAACAGCAGCTGCAGCAACACAATGATAATCACACCGACAATCACCCACCGGTTGGAAAACACACCAATTTTGAACATGGTCTCGCGGAAGGAGCGACAGGCGAGCAGGTAAAAAGTCTCAACGAACATCACCACGTTGACCGCCACGGTGCGCGCCTGTTCCTGCGGAGCGCCCAGCCGCAGCTCCAGCTCGTAGAGTGCGAAGCTACCGATCAGGATGAGCACTCCCACCAGGATGACGCGCCAGATCATCTCCGGGGTCAAGATCGGCGCGTTGGGATTACGCGGCGGCCGCTTCATAATGCCGGCCTCTTTCACCTCCACCGCCAGTACGGCGCCCAGCACAACGCTGGTGGTCATGTTGATCCACAAGATCTGGATGGGCAACACGGGCAACGCCACGCCGGCTAAGATGGCAGCCATAATGATCAACCCTTCGCCCAAGTTAGTGGGCAGGATCCAGCCAATGATCTTGATCAAATTGTCGTAGACGCCGCGTCCTTCCTCGACTGCTGCCTCGATGGTGGCAAAGTTGTCATCCGTGATGATCATGTCAGACGCTTCGCGGGCAACATCGGTGCCACTCATCCCCATGGCAATGCCGACGTCGGCCTGTTTGAGTGCTGGGCCGTCGTTGACACCATCGCCCGTCATGGCGACAATCTCGCCACGTGCCTGCAGCGCCTCCACCAGACGCAGTTTCTGCTCGGGCGAGACACGCGCGAACACCGCGGCATCGTGTGCCACGGTGATCAGCTCCTCATCGCTATATTCGTTGAGCATCTTGCCGGAGACCACCCCCGGTGTGCCAGGATGGATCTCCCCGGGATCCAGCAGCCCGATCTGTTGTGCGATCGCCGCCGCGGTGATGCTGTGATCGCCGGTGATCATCTTGACGCGGATGCCTGCTTCTTGGCACGATTTGACTGCGGCGATGGCCTCCGGGCGCGGCGGATCAATCATGCCTTGCACGCCCAGGAAGGTCAGCCCGCCGACGACGTCGGCATGGTCGATGCGGGTTGTGCCGGGTGGCAGTTCCGCCTTGGCAAAGGCGAGCACGCGCAGACCAGTGGCTGCCAGCTGCGCGACCTGAGTGTAGATATCGTCGACTTGGAGTGCGATCCGTTGACCATAGGCATCTTGTGCTGCCACGCAGCGCTCCAACAACACCTCCGTCGCCCCCTTGAGGTACACGATGCGCGGCCGTCCCGGTCCAGCGTCGTGCAGGGTGGCCATATACTGTTGTTTCGATTCGAACGGGATCGCGTCCAGCCGCGGCAGGCGCTGTTCCACTTCCTCGCGGCGGATGCCGGCCTTGAGCGCCGAGACGATCAGGGCCACCTCGGTGGGGTCACCTTGTGCCTTGAAGTGGCCATCGTCCTCGAGCAGGGCGCTGTCGTTGCACAATGCGCCCGCGGTGAGGACTTCCATCACGCCCGGCAAGGTGTGCACGTCGATCGTTTGACCTCCGTGTAGAAATTCCCCGCTGGGGGCATATCCGGAACCGGTCACCTGCAAGACCGTGCCATCCACGGCCACAGTTTGCACTGTCATTTGGTTCTGGGTGAGGGTGCCAGTCTTATCGGTGCAGATCACGGTGACGCTGCCCAACGTCTCCACCGCGGGCAGGTTGCGCAGGATGGCGCGGCGGCGCGCCATACGGGTGACGCCCACCGCCAGCGTGACAGTCACCGCCACCGGCAAGCCCTCTGGGATCATCGCCACCGCCAGGGCGACACCAGCAATGAAAACATCCACGAATGGCTGGCCGCGCAAGATGCCGATCAGCGTAGTGATGACTGCCAGCGTCAGGATGGCGTACAATACGATGCGACTGAAGCCGGCCAGCTTGCGCGTCAGTGGGGTTTCGATCTGCTGGGCGGTGGAGATCAACTCCGAAATGCGCCCCACCTCGGTGTTGTCGCCCGTCGCCACAACCACGCCGGTCGCTTGGCCATAGGTGACCAGCGTCGAGGCATAGGCCATGTTGTGACGCTCGGCAAGCACCGTCTCCGGTGGGAGCACCCCGTCCGCTGACTTCTGGACGGGCAACGACTCGCCTGTCAGCGCCGCTTCTTCCACCTGCAAGTCGCGCACCTGGATGAGCCGCAAGTCGGCCGGCACCTTATCGCCCGCTTTGATGATGACCAAGTCGCCTGGCACAACCTCAGACGCTGGGATACGCAGCGTCTTGCCGGCGCGCACCACGGTCGCTTCGGTGGTCATCGCTGTCGCCAGCGCCCGGATGGCCTGCTCGGCACGCGATTCCTGGATGAAGCCCACAATCGCATTGAGAAGCACCACGCCGAAGATCACGCTGGCATCCAGCAGGTCCTTGACCACCGCGGTGACGACGGTCGCGATCAGCAGGATGATGATCAGCGGGTTGTTGAACTGATCCAGGAAGCGCTGCAGTGGAGTCTTACCGTGACGCGTCGTCAACACGTTAGGCCCGAAGTGCTTCAGGCGATGCTGCACCTCGAAGATGTCCAGGCCGCGTTGTGGATCTGTCTCCAGCAGCTGGAGCACCTCTTCAGTGGGCAGGTGATGCCAGTGTCTGCTCAGAATGGTTTCCATAGTGCGATGTCCCTTGCGATTCGGAATGGTGGTAGATGATAGTGTAAGGGTACAGGGAGATGAGACCGACCCTTATTATTAGAGGAAGGTTGCGATTTCATCAAGTGTTTTGCGCTTCAACACGGGCACGGTGGCGTCTTCGGCCGGGTAGCCAACGACCAGGATCAACATCGGCCGCTCGCTGGCCGGGCGTCCTAAGAGTTGATTGAGAAAGCCCATTGGGCTGGGTGTGTGGGTCAATGTCGCCAGGCCGGCATGGTGCAGGGCGGTGATCAGGATGCCGGTAGCGATGGCGACCGATTCCAAAGCGTAATAGTATTTCACGATCTGGCCGTCGGGTTTGCGCTCGTAGCTTTTCACGAAGACGACGATCAGGTAAGGCGCCGTCTCTAGAAAGGGTTTATGTTCGTCGGTGCCGAGCGGCTCCAGCACCTCGCGCCACTCCGGCGGGGCGCGCCGGCCATAGAACTCGCGCTCGGCAGCTTCAGCGGCTTCGCGGATGCGCCGCTTGATCTCCGGGTCGGAGATGACCACGAAGTGCCAAGGTTGCAGATTCGCGCCGCTGGGCGCGGTGCCGGCAGCGCGTAGGCAGTCCTCGATGATCTCACGCGGCACCGGACGGCTGGAGAAGCAGCGCACACTACGCCGGCGGCGCATCTCGGCATAGAACGCCGCAGCGCGCTGGCGCATCTCCTCCAGCGGATACTCCACAAATTCATCCAGCGGCTTGAAGCCGGCCGCACTCACACCGGCGCTCCTTTCTCATCGCCGGGAATAGTTTTATGTTTTTCGGGACCATCCGACATACAACGTGTGCTTGAGCAGGTAATATGCCCCGGCCAACGCTGCGATGATGGCCGCGATGCCGATCAGCGTCAGACTGGACAGCTCCTTGACGTCCAGGATGATCACCTTGCGCACGATGGC
>JANXAX010000029.1:0-7624 GCA_025062175.1 Anaerolineae bacterium
AGCAGCCGCGAAGCACTGGAGCTGACGCAACTGCCACCTCGCATTGCCATTGTCGGCGCCGGCGCTATCGGGGTGGAGTTCGCCAGCATTTGGAGCAGCTATGGTGTGGAAGTGACTTTGGTGGAAATGTTGCCCACCGTGCTGCCCCAAGAAGATGGCGACATCGGCAAAGAGCTGGAGAAAGAGCTCAAGAAACAGAAGATCAATGTGCGCACGAACACACGCGTTGAAAAAATTGAAACGACTGGTAACCAGGTCGTCCTCACCCTCTCTACATCGGAAGGCAAGAGCGAGACATTGACGACTGATAAGGCGCTGATGGCCATCGGCATCGTGCCCAACAGCGATAACATCGGTCTTGAGGCGGTCGGTGTGCGCACCAACCGCGGGTTCATCCAGATAGATGAATATATGCGCACCAATGTGCCCGGGATTTACGCCATCGGCGATGTCACTGGCAAGTTGGCACTGGCCCACGTCGCCAGCGCGCAAGGCATCGTAGCGGCGGAGACGATCGCCGGACGTTCCAGTGAGACATTGGACTATGCGCGCATGCCACGCTGTGTTTATTCTTTCCCCGAGGTCGCTTGTGTAGGCCTGAGCGAGGTGCAGGCGCGCGAGCAGGGCTATCGTGTCAAGACCGGACAATTTCCCTTCCGCGCCAATGGTAAGGCATTGAGCCTGGACGAGTACGAAGGTTTTGTTAAGATCGTTGCCGAGGAGGGGTACAATGAGATTCTCGGAGTGCACATCGTTGGTCCTCATGTGACCGAGCTGATCGCCGGACCGACCGGTATGTTACGCTTGGAAGCAACTCTGGAGGAACTGGCGCGCACTGTGCATCCTCACCCCACCCTGAGTGAGACTATTATGGAAGCGGCACACGTCACTTTGGGCGAGCCGATCCACATCTAGCGATCAGGAGCTGCTATGTCTCTCCATGCATATGTCAACTTGATTGAGATCATCATTGCTGGCGGGCTGATTGCGCTCATTCTGTTGCAAACCAAGAGCACCAGTCTGGGAAGTGTGTTCGGAGGCGACAGCGCCATCCATCGCACCCGGCGCGGGGTCGAAAAGACGCTCCATCAGGCGACGATTGTCCTGAGCGCCATTTTCTTCTTGGTCGCTGTGCTGAACGTTATCATCTCGGTTTGAGCGATGGACATCGTCGCACCTGTGTACGACACAGGTAGCTTATGGAGAGCTTAATCCGTTGGCAGGTGCTTATCGCCTTCGGCGGTATTGTGCTGGTAGGTGCTTTTCTGTTCTCCTATGCCCTCGCGCGCACGACAGTATTGGTACCTGCTGAAGGGGGTGTCTACATTGAGGGTGTAGCTGGCGTCCCTCAACACCTTAATCCCTTGCTGGCTGCTTATAATCAGGTGGATCAAGACCTGGTGGCCCTGATCTTTAATGGGTTGACTCGCTTGAATGCCCAAGGAGAGGCAGAGCCCGACTTGGCCAGCAGTTGGACAGCAGCACCAGATGGTCTCACATATTTGTTCCGTCTGCGCCAGGATGTACGTTGGGCAGATGGAGAGCGCTTCGACGCCGATGACGTGCTCTTCACCGTCCAGCTGTTGCAGGCTCCCGACTCTCCGGCCCCCCCAGACTTGGCAGCATTATGGCGTACCATCCAGGTGGAGAAACTCGATCCCTATACAGTGCGCTTTCGGCTGGAGCAACCTTTCCCAGCCTTTCTCGATTATACCAGTATTGGGATTCTGCCCCACCACATCCTACAGGGAGTGCCCGTTCAGGAGCTCCCCACACACCGTTTTAACCTGCATCCGGTCGGCACAGGGCCGTTTATGGTGGCGGAAATCTCCACCCGTCGCGCGCGCTTGGTGCCCAACCCGCGCCATTTTGCGCGCAAGCAGCCCTATCTTGAAGCGCTCGAGCTGCATTTCTACCCCAGCTATGAGCACCTGCCCACCGCCTACGAGCAGGGTGATATTTTGGGGCTGAGCTACGTGCCTCCTTACCTGTTTCCCGAGGTCACTCGCTTTCCTGAGCTCAATCTATATACCGCACGCGCTTCCGGTTTTTACCTGGTCTATCTAAACCTGCAAGACGACGAGCGCTCTTCCTTCTTTCAGGATGTCCGCATACGCCGAGCGTTGTTGTATGGATTGGATCGCCAGTCTCTGATCGATCAGGCATTGCACGGCCAAGGGATCGTCGCTGGTGGCCCTATCCACGCCTGGTCGTGGGCCTATGCTCCGGATGTGCCCCCCGTGCCTCACGACCTAGTGCGTGCCGAACAACTGTTGGATGAAGCGCGCTGGATCGACAGTGACAGTGACGGAGTGCGTGATAAAAAGGGTAAAGTGCTTCGCTTCACCCTCACCTGTAGCGAAGATCCTGACCACATCGCCCTGGCCCAGGCCCTGAAACAGCAATGGGCCGCGTTAGAGGTCGCTGTGGAAATCGAAACACTCGGTGGAGGGCTAGCCGAACGCCTGCGTGCCCATGAGTTCCAGGCTGCTTTGGTGGAAGTGGTGATCTCCGGCGATCCGGATCCTTATCCAATGTGGGATCAAACCCAAATCGAACAAGGACAGAATTACGGCGGGTGGGATAACAGCGAGGCGAGCCGATTGCTGGCCGAAGCACGTCGTACAATGGACCGCGAGGAGCGCAAAGCTTTATATGCTGAGTTTCAACGCATCTTCGCCGAGGAGCTGCCCGCGTTGATCTTGGCCGATACGGTCTACACCTATGCTGTGGATGCCTCAGTACGACAGGTCCAGCTCGCCCCTCTGATGACACCTGCGGACCGCTTCCGCACTATTGCAAATTGGTATATGAACACGCGCCGCGTTATTATGGCCGAGAAAACGCGTCGTTTTGGTGGCCTCGGTTTCCCGGATTGAAACTTAGAAAGGATTTGTGTGATGAAGTGGACATACGTCCTGGGTAACTTTGTGTTTATATTGGCTCTTGCAGCGTGCTCCTCGCCGGCCTTAGAGGCGCAGACATCCTCGTCACCGGTTTCTGAACAAATCGCAACCGTGTCCACCGCGACTACTATCACCGGCAACGGGACGGCCACGGCGATCACAGCAGCAACGCCTACAGCAGCGGGCACACCTACCGGGACAACTACCCCCGCCTATCCAACACCCCATCCTAACCCGCAGTGTGAAGCGCTCAAGCTCCCCGTCGCCACGAACTTGCCGCCAGTGACGGAGCAAGATTGGAGCTTGGGCCGCGCCGATGCACCGGTCACCGTGATTGAGTACGCTGATTTTCAATGCCCTGCTTGTGCGGGTGTAAGCTCGTCGATCAAGCAACTGTTAGAGGCCGAGAAAGATAAGGTGCGGCTGGTCTATCGCCATTTTCCGCTGACCTCGATTCACGATAAGGCGATGATTACCGCCGAGGCAGCAGAAGCAGCCGGCGCCCAAGGTAAATTCTGGGAGATGCATGCCTTGCTCTACGAGCGGCAGCGCCTGTGGTCCCCCAAGAGCGTTGACGAGATGCCGAGCATATTGTCAGGATATGCCCAGGAGCTGGGATTGGATGCCGCCCAGTTCAACCAAGCGCTGGCCCAGCACACCTATCGCGCGAAGGTGCAGCAGCAGTACGACGACGCCATCGCCTTGGGGTTGCCTGGCACGCCCAGCTTTATTTTTAATGATGTACACTATCCTGCCGACCAGCTGGGCTTCTCGGATCTCGCCTTCAAATTCTTCCTCTACATCGTCGCATTTCGCGATCCACCTCCGCAGGTGATTCAGGTGGATAAACGCTATCAGGCGACCATCGAGACCGAGAAAGGGAATATTGTCATTGAACTTTTTGCCGACCGCACGCCGCTCACGGTCAATAACTTTGTCTATCTGGCGCGACAGGGTTGGTACGACAACACCACCTTCCACCGGGTCATCCCCGGCTTCGTCGCCCAGGGGGGTGATCCTACCGCCACGGGCAGCGGGATGCCGGGCTATCGTTGCTCCGATGAGCTCACTCCGCAGCTGCGCTTTGATGCAGCGGGTGTGGTCGGTATGGCGAACAGCGGCCCGAATACCAACGGTGCCCAGTTTTTCATCACGCTGGACCCCCAGCCCGCTCTGGACGGACGTTATCCTGTGTTCGGACGCGTGGTCTCGGGTATGGATGTGGTCAGATCGCTCAGCGAACGCGACCCCCAAAAAGCGACATCTGATCAGCCGGGTGATCGCATTCTTCGTATCACTATCCAGGAGTTGTAGGTGAGAGGTATGCGCAACATTTTGGTGACCGGAGGTGCTGGATTCATTGGCTCCAACTTCGTCCATTACATGCTGGAGAAATACCCCGATTACCGCGTGGTGGTGCTGGACAAGCTCACCTATGCCGGCAACCTGGACAACCTGCGCGACCTAGAGCAGGAGCCCCGCTATCACTTCGTCCATGGGGACATCTGCGACATAGAACGGGTAGAGCAGGTAATGCGCGAGTACGCAATCGACACCATCGTTAATTTCGCCGCCGAGAGCCATGTCGACCGCTCGCTGATGGAGCCGGGCGCGTTTATACAGACGGATGTCGTCGGCCCCGATGTGTTACTTGAATCGGCACGCAAGTTCGGCGTCGAACGCTATCATCAGGTCAGCACCGATGAAGTGTATGGCGAGATCCTTGAAGGTCGTGCCCGCGAGACCGACCGCCTGCACACGCGCAGCCCCTATTCGGCGAGTAAGGCGGGTGGTGACCTGATGTGTCTGGCCTATTTCACCAGCTTCGGGGTGCCGGTGACGATCACGCGCGGCAGCAACAACATTGGCCCCTATCAGTATCCCGAAAAGGTGGTGCCGTTGTTTATCACGAACGCCATCGACGATATCCCCTTGCCGGTCTACGGCGACGGTTCGCAGATGCGCGACTATCAGTACGTCCTCGATCACTGTGAGGGCATTGATGTAGTATTGCACCGTGGCCAGCCGGGCGAGATTTACAACTTAGGCACCGGCGTCGAGGTGTGCAATCTCTATATGGCCCAGTTGATTTTGCAGCTGTTGGGCAAGCCACAAAGCTTAATTCGCTTTGTCGCCGACCGCCCCGGCCATGACCGCCGCTATGCCCTTGACTGCAGCAAGATCCAAAGTCTGGGCTGGCGCAGCCGCCACACCTTCGAGGAAGCGCTCGAGAAAACGGTGCGTTGGTACGTGGATAATCCGTGGTGGTGGCGCAAGATCAAAAGTGGCGAGCATTATCGCGCTTATTATGCCCGCCAATACGGCAGCCGTCTTCAAGAGTAGTGCACCAGCGAGTGCACTGGATAGCCGACGAGCTTCTGGCGTCCGTTGAGGAAGTCCAGTTCTACCACAAAAGCGAGTCCCACCACTTTGCCCCCCAGGCGTTCGACGAGGTTGACCGCTGCACGCGCCGAGCCGCCCGTCGCCAACAGATCATCTACCACCAACACGCGTTGCCCTGGCTGAATGGCATCCACGTGCATCTCGAGCGTGTTGGTGCCATATTCCAAGGTGTAGCTCTCGCTGATCGTCTGGGCGGGGAGCTTGCCCGGCTTACGCACTGGAACGAAGCCAGCGCCAAGCTGCACCGCTAGCGGGGCGCCGAAGATAAACCCACGGGACTCGATCGCTGCGACGATATCCACTTGGGCATCGGCATATCGGCCGCTCAGCAGCGTGACCACTTCGCGCAATGCCGCCGCGTTGCGCAGCAGAGTGGTGATGTCTTTGAAGAGGATACCAGGCACCGGGAAGTCCGGGACATCCCGAATGAGGCTTGCCAGGTCCATGGATGTGGATTCCCTCCCGCTTGGGTGATTCCGTTGCTCCGATGGCAACATGTCAATTATACCACGGCTCAAGAGATAGACAAGTGTTGGCCTCGTTGGGGTGTGTTTTGATTGAAGATCGAAATGGAAGCCACGGCCCCGGAGTTACGTGCTGATCCGACCGAGACCGCCAGGGAAAGGTTAGGGCCGCTTGCTCACAGGTGCAGCTCGATTTCTCTGCCACAATGAGATCACCCGTGGCCAGCTCCTCTGCCAACCTGTAGATGGATTTCAGACGAGCGGACCGAATTTACTGCGCCTGGAAAACCACCCAATAGGAATAATGGCCTTGACACAACAAGCCGCTGCAACGATTCACGTCGGGACAATAGCCAGCCTCGACCAGCCATTCTACGGGTATTTCCCAGGTGTTGGTGCTGAGCAGGGGAGTCTGTTCGCTGGTCACCGGCGTACCGGCCGGGTTTTCGATCACTTTCAGGCGCGTGCCACTATTATACAAGGCGATCTCGGCCGTCTTGATGCCATAGTGGAAGAAGGGCTCGTTCTTATCGCCGCTGGTCACGCGGAAATTGTTGGCCGGTGGATCACCGATAACCGGGCCAAAGAGCGGATTTCCGGCGCGGTCGATCACTGAGAGGAAGATGTGGTGATTGCCCGAACAACCACCGTTTTCAGCGATGGTCAGCATCCGCACAGCAGCCAGGCGAAAGTGGTGCGTGACCGGTTGAGGAGATGGAGTGGGCCTCGGTGAAGGCTGTGGGGAAGCGCTCGGCTCAGGTGGGGGTGTCGGAGCCGGTGGAGAGGACTGCGAGATAACTGGCAGATAGAGGTTGTAGCTCTCCGTTTCGTCTCCCTCTATCACACGGACTTGGCGTTCCACCCACACGCTTGGCAATGCTGGAACGGCTGGGTCGCCATGGGGCTTGCGCTGTTGCCAGGCGCGCACGCGCAACGTGTATGTAGTGTCGGCCTGCAGCTGCAACGTGATGCCTTGCGCTTGGCCGCCGGGCTGGTTTGCCTGTTGAAGCGTCTGCCAGTCGCCGTCGTTGACGCGCAGCTGTACGTCGTAGCCCCATAGCGACCAGTAGCTCGGATTCGGCAGCGTGGCACTCCAACGCACTGGTAGCGCCCCCGGAGACGCGCGCATCGGCATGTCCAGCGTGACGATAGGGGCTTGTTCGAAGTGGAAACTGTCCAGATAGCCGGTGTTGAGATATGGCACGCCTACATTATCACCGCGGTTCTCCACCTGGATGAACAGGGTTGTCCGATTGCTCAGCGCAGTCACCGCCAATGTCGGACCGAGCCACGCATTGTCGCGACCGTCCCATTCGCTCCAAACCACATGCGCGGCCAGTGGATCGCTTCCACCAGTGGGGTCGATGCCGATGCGCTTGTAAATCTTGGTATGATCCACCTCGCCGCCAGGTCCCTTCCAAAAGGTGACGATCTTGCCACCAAAGGCGTAGTCCACGCCGCTATCAACCGTCACGGTGGGTGAGAAGACAAAGGCCCAGGCGGCGTGTGAGGCAAAAGCCGGTGCTCTTTCTCCTTCGAGATGGTAGTTCGAGTACCCTGTGTTGTAATACGTCTGAAGAAACCGGCCGAAAGTGTCGCTGTCCATAAAGTGTAACCGGTCAGCGCCACTGAACACGCGCACCGTCCAGCCACGCCCTTGTCTTTCAGGGAATCCGCGCCAGAACTGGGGCTGGCCATTCTCAGTGTAAGGGTCGAAGAGTTCGAAACCACCGTTGATGGACAGATTGACCGCCAGGGTGGTCAAAGGCCATAGGGACAAGGTTATCAGGGAGAGCACTGCCAGCAGCACAATATGGAGCCAATGGCGTTGCGAGTAGCGCATTGTGTCAG
>JANXAX010000029.1:7634-14717 GCA_025062175.1 Anaerolineae bacterium
TCTGGGGCGACTGCATACTGAGCATAACATTGCCGATTTTTCCACCGTTGAGCTTAACACCTGACGGGTCGGTGTCCAAGGGGGAAAATGCCGAAAGAGGTCTCCCCAGCAACACGCGATCATTGATCCGTGTTGACCATGAGATACGCTCGCTAGGTGATGTGACGCGACAGAGAACGCGTTAGAACCACCCACGTCTGCACCAGAATCGCCGGACCTCCTCTGATTTCAGAAGGACGGTAAGCTTTTTAACACCCTCACAGGGCGCTTTTGCTCTCCACCGCTGGAGGGTCTAGAATGGGGTTATGATGCGTCCTTCGGGAACAAATTACTGGGTACGCGAGGGCTGGGGTGTCTTCTGCCTCACCCTCGCTCTGATCTTGATTGTCTCCGTCGCTGTGGCCAATGCCGGCTGGACAGAAGGATTGCATTGCGTGATACCAGCCGGTCTGGCTGCTTTCGTCTTCGCTTTTCTGTCGGCACGCAGCCGTCTGCCCGCCTCCCTGGCCCCTCTGCTGAGCATACCAGTAGGCACGGCGCTGGCATTTCGCCTCACTGCAGAGCTGATACCCGGAACCGCGGATTGGCCACAGCGTTGGGCATGGATGTGGTATCGCATCTACGTGTTCAGTCGCACGTTGTTCTCTGGTGGCAGCAGCACCGACTCGCTTGTCTTCCTGTTCCAACTCTGCATCCTGGTGTGGATGGTTGCCTGGCTGATCACCTGGTTCGTCTTCCGCGGCGAGCGCGTCTGGGACGCCGTCGTCCTGGCCGGGCTGTTGCTCTTGGGCACGTCGTACTACGCACCGAACAACCTGACTCTGCATCTGATCCTCTTCTTGATGATCGCGCTCTTGTTGGTGATCCGCTTCAACTTGTATTTGCGTGAGCGCATCTGGCGGCACATCCAAATACCGTATCATGCCGGTGAGCTCGTTTGGCATTTCTGGCGTGTTGGGCTGGCGCTGTCCATAGTGGTGGTCGCATTGTCTTGGCTGGCGCCGGCCATCCCGATGGAGATGCGCGGCCGTGCCCTGGATGCCCTGCGCACCGGCTGGTATGATCTCGAGGACCGCTTGGGACATCTCTTCGCCACCCTACGCTTCCGCGACAGCTGGAGCGCCGATTTTTCCGGACGGGCTTTGCCCCTGGGTGGACCACGCCAGCTGGGCAGCCTGGTCGTGATGGAGGTCACCTCGCCCAGCGGCGCCCATTACTGGCGCGAGGTGGCGTTCGACCACTATACCGGACAGGGATGGCTCAACAGCGACGAGCTTGTGGTGCGATTCGGCGGCAATGCGCTTCCCCTCGCCGTCATACGCTATCAGGCGCAGATGCCGATGACGCACACGGTGACCGCGCTATTACCCAATATGACAGTGTTGGCAACGGCTGGACAGCCAGTGTGGGTCAGCATTCCTGCGCGCGCTCGAGTTAACTTCGTCCAAGAGCAACTCGTCGAGGGCGTCTCCTATGCGCGCGCCCGCCGGCCATTGCGGACAGGGGAAGGCTATGTCGTCGCCACGCTGGTCAGCCACGCGATGGTCGAACAGCTGCGCCAAAGCCAGACAATCTATCCGGGATGGGTGTACGAGCGTTACCTGCAGCTGCCAGACACTCTGCCCGAGCGGGTATACCTTCTGGCGGAGACCATCACCGCGCAAGCGGCGGACACCGTATATGACAAAGCGAGTGCTGTAGAAGCTTATTTGCGTCAGACCATCGCATATAACGAACAGATCGCACCGCCGCCGGCCGGACGCGACGCAGTGGATTACCTGCTATTCGAGAGCCGCGAAGGATATTGTGACTATTACGCCAGCGCGATGGTGGTGCTGTTACGCGCGGTGGGCATCCCGGCACGTCTGGCTGCGGGTTATGCTCCCGGGGAGCGTCAGACTGATGGGAACACCTTCTTGGTGCGCCAGAAGGATGCACATACATGGCCGGAGGTCTTCTTCCCCGAATACGGTTGGATCGTTTTCGAACCGACTGCGGGGCGGTCGCCTATTGAAAGACCACGTGCTGAGGAAACTCTCTCCTTATTCACCGAGCAGCCACCACCGCCGGAAAAACCGGAAAGCCCCTTGCCACAACTGTCTCCAGATACGCCTCAGCCGACGGGGGACGGACCGAGCAATACATCCCCAACGGCCATGTCCGCGCCATGGCTTTTGCTCGGGGCGATGCTAGTGAGCGTGTCTCTGGTAACGTTTATAATGCTGCGCCGTCGGCGCCGTATTGCGGCGAGGGATGCTTCGGTCGAGGTGCTTTATGCACGCGTGGGCTGGCTTGCCAAATGGGCCGGTGTGTCGTTGCAATCGTGGCAGACCCCCTTCGAGCAGGCGGCAGCGATTGCGGCGGTCGTGCCAGGTGGTCAGGCCTATGTCTGGCGATTGGCCCAGCTGGTCACGTATGCGCGCTATGCGGCACGCCCTCTCCGAGAATCCGAACGCAGCGCAGCAGTGACGGCATGGCAGAGGTTGTATCCCTATCTGGTGCGCGCAGCGTTGCGCTGGCACATTCGCCGATTGATCGGCGGCCTTATAGGACGCCGTGGTAACACACCCCAGCCGTCGCCCAATACAGCTGGATGAAACGGCCAAACTGGGACCTTCCGCTAGGAAACAGCCCCTATGGGATGGCAAAGCGCACCAGACAGACGTGCTGGTGGCGGTCGCCGCGGTTGGTGGAGGTCGTTCTCTTTCTGACGTTGCTGGCGTGGGGCTTGCGGCTATACCGTTTTGATTTTCAGCCGTTGTGGGGCGATGAAGGCTGGAGTTTCTACTTTGCTGGCATGGCGCTGCCGGAGATGGTGCAACACACCGCCCAGGACATTCACCCGCCGTTGTACTATGCCCTGTTGCACATCTGGCTTGCTCTTACAGCCAGCACCCCTGAAGGCGCCCGCTTGTTCTCGATCGTGGTCGGCACATTGTTGCTGCCGATGATCTGGCGGCTCGGTGCCCTCTTACTGGACCGGCGCGCTGCTCTGCTGGGCAGCGTGTTGACCGCTTTCGCGCCGCTGGGCGTTTACTATTCTCAAGAAGTGCGTATGTACATGCTGGTGACCCTCCTCGGCGCGGCGTCGCTCTACAGCTTCGCGCGACTGGTAGCCGTCGCATCTGAGGGCGCGGATGGGCAAAGCGATTCTCGGAGGTGGCGGCTCGGTTGGCTGCTGAGCTATGTGCTCGCAACTACGGCTGCGCTCTACACGATGTATTACGCCGCTCTCCTACTTCTGGCCCAGGGGATCTGGCTGGCAATCTACTGGGTAATGCGGCGATGTGTCGATCAGGTTCATTCGCACGATCCCTCTAAGCGCCACGAGAACCCACCTGAAGGATGGCGCCGAGGCATTTGGGGGATCGGCATCGCGGCAGGGCTCTATATACCCTGGGTGCTCTATGCCGCCCAGCAGCTGTGGCGCTACGTCCAGGGCAAACGCGCTGCAGAGCAGTACTTACCCCTGGACATGCCACATTATCTGAGTGCTCACCTGGCCGCCTTCAGCACGGGCCACCTCTCCGAGGCGCTGGTGATATTGCGTTGGGCAACCGTGATATTTGGCCTGTTAGCCGGGCTGGGCTTGCTTTACAGCGTCCAACGCCGGCGTCTTGCGAGCGGCAGTTTGCTGTTCTGTGCGCTGGTGGTGCCGCTGATCGGCGGTTTTGCCGTCAACCTGGCCTATCCGTTCACGCCGCGCTACTTCGAGCGCACTCTGCTGGTGGCGGCGCCGGTGTGGTGGTTGCTCGTGGCGGCGGGATGGATGTGGCTTTGGCGCTATGCCCGTGCTCTCTTCTTTGGCGCTGGCATCCTGATGGTGGCTTCTGGTTCAGTGGCCCTCGCCGATTTCTACACCGTGCCCCGTTATCGGGACGAGGACTATCGCCCCCTATTGCGCTACGTGCGCACGCACAGCAGCGCGGAGGACGTCATCCTGGCCAGCTATCAGTGGCAGCTGGGGTTATATCGGGCCTATCTTCCCGCACCCCATCCGTGCTTCTTCGTTGTGCCCGGTTGGGGCAAGGTGTGGGCAGACGACCCCCAGCGTATGCGCACCGATCTGCTGACACTGTTAGAAGAGCATCCGCGCCTGTGGTTCCCCGCCTATCAAGTGTTGGGACGCTTGTGGGAGACGCGTGTGGAAGCATTGCTCAACCAGATCGCCTTCCCAGCCGAGGTGAACTGGAGCTTGCCCGGCACCAAGCTCATCCTGTACGGCCGGGGAGATGCTTTGCAGGAGGTCACGCCGCAGCTCATTCAGAGCGCTCGGCCCGGCATGCCAAATTTCGGTGGCCTGATTGCGCTCGAGCGCGCTCGGGTCGGTGGTGCACCGCTGGAGTCTGGAAGGGGTGTGCTGCCGGTAGTGCTATTCTGGCGCCGCCCGGAGCAAACGACCGATACGGCTGAAGAGCTGCGGGTGGCGTTGCGCCTGGTGGATGCCGCCGGGCAGCGCTGGGCGGGACGCGACAGCCGGCCGCTGGGTGGTCAAAGCTCCTTCCGCCTGTTAGCGCCCGGATCAACGCTGATCGATCATCATGGCATTTTGATTCCAGCGGGCACGCCGCCGGGCACATACCAACTGCGGTTAGGCCTGGTGCGCGAGCGCGATGGGCGCCCACTTGATGTGCTCGATGAACAGGGCCAGCCGCAGGGTAGTGAGGTGATCCTGGGCAACGTCCAAGTGATGCTGCCGCCACAGCCCCTGCCGCCGGAGGCGCTCCCCATCCAGCATCCGCTGCGTGCGGATTTCGCGGGTGGGGTGCGGCTGCTCGGTTACAGTATCGGCGCTATGCCGGTCAAGGCGGGCGAGATCCTCTCTTTCAGCCTGTTTTGGCAAGCGCTTGCCGCGCCCCAGGCGCGCTATGTGGTGTTTGCCCAGCTGCAAGATGCCACCGGTCAGCCGTTGGCGTTGAGCGAGACGCCGCCGGTCTATCCCAGCGAGCAGTGGGTCGCCGGAATACTGTTGCGTGACCCTCATCAGATTCTGTTGCCGCCGGAGTTGCCTAGTGGGGAATATTGGCTGGCGGTGGGGTTGCTGCGCCCGGGCGGCACGCGTGTGCCAGTTGAGGGAGATGATCAAGTGATCCTGACACGCATATACACAACCCAGCGGGCGCGTCAGTTCACGCCGCCACTGTTTTCGGAACATTTTGAAGCTGCCGAAGCGCATTTCGGCGCTTACGCGCGCCTGTTGGGCTACGAGTTGAATTTGCCCGAGGTGGTTTCACCTGGGACAAATCTCGAGCTGGTGCTCTACTGGCAGGCACTGCAGCCGTCCCCGCAGCGCTACAGCGTCTTTGTGCATCTCATCGACGCACAAGACCGCATCTTCGGACAGCACGATCAAGAGCCGGGTGGCGGGCAGTTTCCCACCACTAGCTGGGTGAGCGGCGAATATCTGGTGGACCACTACCAGGTGCCGGTCCATCCCGGCACACCGCCAGGTATGTACCGACTGGAGGTAGGGCTCTATGACCCGCTCAGCGGCCAGCGCCTGGAGGTGCGCGATGCAGATGGCCGTGTGCTCGGCAACCGGCTGCTGCTCGAAAAGAGCCCAGTGCGAGTGCGATGACGCACTTTTGAGGCAAAGCCACTCATCCACATGGGCCGCGCGAGCTGAGCCCACCCATACCCCAACTATGCAGCAAGCCGTGACCGCGGAGGAAAGGAAACTAACAACCAGAGTCGTGCTCGGCAGATGTGCTGCCAGTATCTCTCTGCAGGACGCTTGCTTTCCGTCCGTAGGCTCACGAGCAGCGGTTTCAATCGCTCCGACCTGTACAGGCGACCGGCGACCAGCAGGTCATCCCTATGTGCACAGCGTGGTTCACCTCCGCCGCTAGCTCACGCGCTGTGTCCAGAGGGCTTCAGCGGGGTGACGAGCACCTTGTCCACGCGGCGCCCGTCCATGTCCATCACCTCGAAACGCAGACCACCCCAGGTGAAATGATCCGCCGGCGCCGGAATGCGTCCCAGATAGGTCATCACAAAGCCGCCCACCGTCTGATAGGTGTCGCGCTCTTCGCCAGGCAGGCGCTTGATCTGGAAAAGCGCCTTGAAGTCCTGGATGGGCAGCATGCCATCCACCAGCCAGGAACCGTCCTTGCGCCGCGTCGCCTGAGGGCGCGTCATTACGATGTCGCCGACGATTTCCTCCACAATGTTGTGGATTGTCACCAGGCCCTGCAGACCGCCGTATTCGTCCATAACGAACGCCATGTGGACGGGCGATTGACGCAGCAGCTCCAGCGCCTTGGCAGCGAGCATCGTCTCGGGGATGAAGAGCGGCGGGTGGGCCAACGCGCGTAAGTCGAGCGGCTCGCCGGCCAGGCAGCGCACCAAGAGATCGCGCGCCCGCACCACTCCGATCACATTGTCGAGCGAACCCTCGCACACCGGATATTGGTTGTAGGGCACGCTGGCGATGTGCGCACGGATCTCCTCGGCGGTGGCATCGTGCTCTAGCCAAGCGATCTCAGTGCGCGGGATGGCAAGCAGGCTGACGCGACGGTTGTTGAGGCGCAGCACTCCCTCGACCATATCCTGCTCGACCCCACGAAATACGCCAGCCTGAGTCGCCTGACGCAGCAACACTCCGATCTCCTCCGGCGTGATGGGCACCTCCGCAGCGCTGCGCACGCCCAACAGGCGCAACACGGCATCGGTGGAGAGGCTCAGCAAGTGCACCACCGGCGCCGTGGCCACCGAGAGAGCACGCATCAGTGCGGCGACGGCACACGCGATGCGCTCCGGCGCGTGTAATGCCAGACGCTTGGGCACCAACTCACCCAGCACCAACGTCAGGTAGGTGATGCCCACCACGGTGAAGCCCACACTCAGCACACGGCTGTAAGGCGCCAGCCAGGCAACGTGCCCCAACCCGGCTGCCATGCGTTCGGCGATCGTCGCGCCACCGAAGGCGCCCGCCAGGACACCGACCAACGTGATGCCGATCTGCACCGTCGAAAGGAAGCGGTTGGGCGATTCGGTCAGCTCCAGGGCTTGTTGTGCTCGACCGTTGCCCTCATTCGCCCATTGCTGCAGGCGCGACTTGCGCGCCGAGACCAGCGCCATCTC
>JANXAX010000002.1 GCA_025062175.1 Anaerolineae bacterium
CGTCTTCCTGCCGGTTTTGGTGCCCGGTGCCTTGTTCTCCTGCGGCGACTGCCACGCGGCGCAGGGTGATGGCGAGGTCAACGGCACCGCCATCGAGATGCCCGCTACAGTGACGTTACGTTTCCATCTGCACAAGGGGGTTAACCTCCCCGAGCTGCGCTTCCGGACCCCACCGGGCAAGAAGCTCACCAGGGTGGACGAAGGGGGCTATTACGTCACCACCGCGGCCGGGCCCGACCTCTTTAAGAACGCGCAACAAGCTACCCGCTATATGATTGACTATATGACAAAGGAATATGGTCTGACACCCGAGCAAGCTTATTGTCTGTGTGGTGTGGTGTTGGATCTCAAGATCAGCCAGGTCGTGGACACGCCGAACTGGATGGTATCTGCGTACCTCCCGCTGAGCATTTTTGTCTAGGGGTGTGCCCTCAGGGGGATGGGGAGATGGGAAGAAAGAGCTTGTGGCATCTCTCCCATCCCCGTTTCATCTCCTGGTGGCGTTTCTCCTCATAAACTACCTTGGCCGCTGTATGTGAACACTTTATCTTGCCCCTAGAGCGTGGACAACTCTTCCCCCTTCTGCTTGATCTAAACCGCAGGTCTGAGACAAGGATCTAGCGACGGTTACCTGTCCTGCGCTTAGGTGGTGTCTAGCAGGTGCCATTTGCGGGAAAATTCTTTCCATCTAGGAAAACTGACTGAAAAAGCTATTGACACAGAAAACGTTTTCTGCTATACTAGTTATAGAAAACGTTTTCTGAGCTGCGATGTTCCGGGTTGGAGGGACCATCTAGCATAGGATCTCCATCACCGCACCCTCTCTTGTGGTGAGTACTATGTCGGTGAAGCTAGAGGACATTGCCAAAGCAACTGGTTTTTCCATCGCTACTGTCTCCCGCGTCCTGGCAGGAACTGATTATCCGGTCAGCCCATCCGTCCGCGAGAAGGTGTTGAGCGTCGCCCAGGCGATGGGTTACAAGCCCAACATCGCCGCACGCAGCCTGCGCAGCAATCGAACCAACACGGTCGGGATCATTGTGGATGACATCATGAGCCCCTTCGTGCCGCCCATCGTGCGAGGCATCCAGGATTGCTTGCGCGAAAACGGTTTCTTGAGCCTCATTGTCAACTCCGACTGGGATCCCGATCAGGAACAGGACGCCATCCGAACGCTGATCAGCCGACCCGTGGATGGCATTATCTTCGTGGAATACTCGCATCGCGTGCGCAGTGAGATTCTGGAGAAGTCCCATAAGCCCCATATGTTTGTCCACCGGATCTTCGGTTCACCGATCAAGAATTCTGTCGTGCCGGACGATCATTACGGCGCCACGCTAGCCGTGCGCCACCTCATCTCCCTAGGACACCAACGTATTGGATACATCAACGGGCCGGAGAACTGGCACAACTCGCGAGCGCGCTATCTCGGCTACCAGGATGAATTGGAGCGCCACAATATCCCGTTCGATCCTGAGCTGGTTCAACCGGGAGATTGGGAGATGGAGAGCGGATATAGGGCGGCTCAGAACCTGCTCGCACTTCGGGATCGACCTACTGCGATATTTGCGGCGAATGACTTGATGGCACTTGGCGCCATCTACGCCATTCAAGACGCCCACCTGCGTGTCCCGGAGGATATTGCTGTGGTGGGCTATGACAACCGTGATTTTGCTAAGATTGTACGTCCAAGGCTGACCACTGTGGCGATGCCCGTCTATGAGATGGGACGGGTTGCCACGGAATCCCTGCTGGCGCAGATCGCAGGAGAACATGGCGAGACGGAAGAGATCAAAGTGCGCGGTGAGCTCGTCATCCGTGATACGTGCGGCGCGGATGAAGCCTTGAAGGCCCGAGAGGAGATCAACCCCAGGACAGCGTTCAGGCGGGTGTTGCTGAACAAGCAACCCGAGGGGTGAGCGACTTACTTGCTGAGGAGCCTGTGGGGAAAGGAGAGTTTTCCACGAAAGGAGGTGGTACTGTCCAAACGCACAAATGTTCAGAATGAGCGCTTGGGTTCTGCAACTCTAGTCTCAATTTTTAAGAGGAGGCGCAAAATGAAGAGAACCTATTCGCGACGTGAGTTTCTGGGGATGGCAGGAGCAGTTGCAGCCGGCAGTGTGTTGGCTGCGAGCACTCCGGTCACTGCGTTGGCCAGTCAGCTCCAAGCGGCTCCTGCAGCGCGCCGGCAGGCTCCAGCAGTGCTTACCCCGCGTAAAGTTCGCATTGCAGTGGGCGGTTGGGCCGAGCAGAACATGAAAGACCTGCTGGCCAGGACCAATTTCACCAAGGAGACAGGAATTGAGGTCGAGGTGGTGCTCCGAACCGACACCAAGGAAACCGAGCTCACCCGCCTGGCCAGCGCGGTCCAGGCCGGCACGAGCCCCTACGACGTGATTGACTTTGAGGACGAGCTGACCACCTCGTTCTCGCGGGCCGGCTATGTGATCGGACTGGATGACTTGTTGCCTCCTGACTTCTGGGATGACTTTCCGCCGGAAATGATCGCCTACAGTCAGACATGGAGCACCTATAAAGGTGAGACCTTCCGCATCATCCACAACTGGGAAATGCCCTACTGGTGGTATCGCAAGGACTGGTTTGATGCCAGAGGGATCCCTGTGCCGACAACCTGGGAAGAGGTCAAGCCCCTGGGCAAGGTTTTCACGGACGAGACCAAGGGTGTGTGGGCCTCTGTGGATGGGCTGATCAAGGGGGCTTTCCTGAACGTCTATCTGGCTTGGATCACCCTGCAAGCGGGTGGCAATCCGTTCGACGTCGGCCCTGAATATAAGATGGCTCTCGAGTACATTTATGACCTCATGTACACCAGCAAGGTGCTCAACCCAGCGTCACTGCAGAAAGATTACAACCAGCAGAACGCAGACTATATCGCCGACAGGGTAGCCTTTATGCGCCAGTGGCCTTTCTTTGGGGACGTCGCCCGCAGCCCTGAAAACAAGGACTGGTTCAGCGAGGATAAGGTGGCGGTTGCATTGCCACCGGCCGGACCAGGTGGCAAAGCAGGGTCCACCTATGCAGCGGCCTGGGGATTCGGCATCATCAAGACGTCCCCCAACCTGGCAGAAGCCAAGGAGCTCCTCAAGTTCCTCGTCTCGAAAGAGATAGCGGTAGAGGCGATGAAAGTCGGCTTCTGGTTCCTCAGCGCCCGCAAGTCCGTCCTAGCGGCGGCGCCCCAGGACAACTGGCTAGTCAAACAGCTGAAGATGTACACGGATGCGGGCGTCATCGGGGTGCGCCCCTTCCATCCTCGGTTTGTGGAGGCACTCACTATCCTCGAAGACACGGCGGCGGCCTATCTCACCCACCAGATCAGTCTCGACGAGTCGCTGAAGCAAGCGAAAGAGCGGTTGGCGCAGCTCGAGGAGGAATAGTTGCCTGGCACGGGCCTGTTTGATTGCCTGGGCAGGCTGGGCACCTGCCCAGGCAAGGCCTATGGTGGCACGCCGCATATAGAGTAAACGAGTTGATAGAGACAATAACCCCTGAGAGGCTCGGGGTGAAAAGGAGGACAATTCGTGCATCAGACTTATGCCCGTGCACCCAGCTTGGCTCGCGCAAATGGCCAGCCTATCTTGGCCGCTTTGTCCAAAGCCGGCCAACGGCGCTATGTGCTCTTTCTGCTCCTAATAGCGCCGGCCTTCTTATTGCGCATCACCACGGCTGCCTATCCAATCCTGCAGACCATTTATTTGAGCTTCACGAATCTTAACCTTATCAAGAACACCAACGAGTTCATTGGCCTGCAGAACTATGTAGCCGTGTTCCACGATTACGGTGTCCGCGAGGCGTTATCTTTCACGATCATGTTAGTGGTGAGTGCCACTATCCTCGAGCTTGGGATTGGCATGCTGGTCGCACTGTTGCTCAATGCCGCTTTTGTAGGGAGAGGCTTTGCGCGCACCATCAATCTAATCCCTTGGGCCATTCCCACCATTGTAGCAGGTTACACCTTTCGTTGGTTGTTGGATGACCAATTCGGGTTGATCCCATACTGGTTGAATCTGCTGAGCGGCGCTCGAATGGTGGCCTTCATTGATCCCGTCTCAGCTAGGATAGCCGTCATACTGGTGCACGTGTGGAAAGACGCTCCGTTCATGGCTATCATTTTCCTGGCCGGCTTACAGGGCGTCCCACAGGACTTGTATGAGGCAGCCAGAGTAGATGGGGCAAATGTCTGGCATCGATTCTGGCATATTACCCTACCATTGGTGATGCCACTTACGATTACCATGGGTCTATTCCGGGTGGTGTGGTCGCTGGGGAGTTTTGATCTAGTCTATGGACTCACGCAAGGAGGACCGGGAGTCGCGACCTCGGTACTGGCCTTGCAAGTGTTTCGAGAGGGTATCATGTTCTTCAAGTTTGGCTTTGCTTCGACCATCAGTGTAGTCTTGCTCGTTGTGGTGGCCATCGTCGGTGCCATCGGACTCTGGTTGTTCCGCAGATCTGAAGTTTCCTACTGAGTTGGGGAGAGAGGAGGAGAAATGGTGAATAGAGCGCGCATCAGCAGGCCGTGGAGTCGCCGGTGGAGCAGCAGCGCTGTATATGTGAGTTTCCTCTTCTTTACTTTCATTGTGCTTTTGCCGGTTTATTGGATGGTGCGCTCCTCTCTGGCCCCCGCTGCTGATCTGATAAAGATTCCGCTGGTCTACTTTCCCACGCCAACCTTGCGCAACTTCATCACGTTGGTGGAGCAGGTGCCATTCCTGGATTATGTGCGCAACTCGCTCGTCTTCGCACTTGCGACAACCCTTGTGACGCTGGTGGTCAGTTTTCTGGCTGCCTATGCCTTTGCCCGCATTCGCTTCCCAGGCAGCAGCATTATCATGTGGACGTTGGTCCTCTCAATGGCATTGCCCGATGTTGGCACTATCGTGCCGCTGTACCGTATACTTTCCAGCTTGCGCCTGCTAGATACCATCGCCGGTATCACTTTGGTGCTGAGCAGTGCCCTGGCGCCCTTCACCGTGTGGGTGCTCGTCTCTTTCATCAAGCAAGTGCCCTATGAAATTGAGGAGGCTGCAATCATCGACGGTGCATCGTTGTGGCAGATCTTTGGACGCATCTTGGTGCCGGTTACCAAGCCAGCGCTGGTGACCATGGGACTGATCAACTTCATCAACGCGTGGAACAATCTCCTCTATCCGCTGTCTTTCACCACGTCGCCCTCCTCCAAGACGCTTAGTGTGTCCATCACGGAGGTGTTCGCCGGCTACTCGCCATGGGGAAAACCGTGGGAACTGATCATGGCTGTCGGGGTGACGATGACTGTCCCGATGGTTATTCTGGTTCTCTTCTCGCAAAGAGCGATTGTGCGCGGTCTCACCGGCGGCGCAATCAAGTAGGCAATCAAGCAGAAAAGGGAAAAGACATCCTGTGGAACACTCATTGCGATCCTGTGCAGGGCCTGTCGACAACTCGCGCAGCCCTTATGCCACACTGAGGACTTTGCCTTTTGGTTCTGTCCGGATCACTGCTGGATTCTGGGCCGTACGTCGGGAAGTAAATCGCAAGGTGAGCCTGAGACACGGCTATGCGATGCTGGAAAAGGCCGGCAACTTTCACAACCTCAGATTAGCTGCGGGGAAGGCATCTGGAACCTACAGAGGTATGCACTTTGCTGACGAGAACGTGTACAAATGGCTTGAGGCAATGGCTTGGGAAATGGGCAATGCGCCGGATGATGGCCTGTGCCAGCTGGCCGATGAGGCAATCGAGTTGATCGTCGCTGCGCAACAACCAGATGGATACCTGAACAGTTACTACCAGGTGGTCGAGCCGCATCGAAGATGGAGTGATCTGGACTTTGGCCATGAGCTGTACTGTGCCGGTCATCTCTTTCAGGCCGCCATAGCGTTCCGACGGGCACTGAATGACCACCGTTTGCTACACGTCGCGACGCGGCTGGCCGACCATATCGCTTCAGTTTTCGGACCAGGGAAGAAAGAAGGAGCGTGCGGACATCCCGAAATCGAGATGGCGCTGGTCGAGCTCTACCGCACCACGGGAAACGAGACCTACCTGAAAATGGCGCAGTTCTTCATAGATCAGCGCGGCAAGAGAAGGATGCGTGGGCTCGGTGCCAATGGCCCGGAGTACCATCAGGACCACGTCCCAGTGCGCGCGGCGACGGAGGTGGCCGGCCACGCCGTGCGTCAGATGTATCTGGTCGCCGGGGTCACGGATCTCTATATGGAAACTGGAGAACCGGCGCTGCTGAGTGCCGTTGAGCGGCTGTGGCGCGACATGACCACCACCAAGATGTATGTGACTGGGGGAATCGGTTCGCGTTTCGACGGTGAGGCGTTTGGCGAAGCGTATGAACTGCCACCCGACCAGTGCTATTGTGAAACCTGTGCTGCGATTGGCAGCCTGATGTGGAATTGGCGTCTGCTGCTTCTGAGTGGAGAGAGCCGCTATGCTGACCTGATCGAACGCACTTTGTACAATGGCATCCTGAGCAGCCCAAGCCTGGATGGGAAGCATTATTTCTACGTGAACCCGCTTATGTTGCGCAATAGCCGTTATGTGCGCCTGTCCAGCAATGTGTCGCAGGGGGAGTCCCTTGCTGGTCGTCCCGAGTGGCACAGCGTAGCGTGCTGCCCTCCCAATGTGATGCGCCTGCTTTCCTCATTGGAACATTACTTTGTCACCACCGATAGGAATGGATTGCAAATTCATTTGTATGGGGCATTCAACATCACAACGCAGTTACCGAACGAGCAGCCAGTCAGTCTCGCTGTCGAGACAGATTATCCTTGGGAAGGGCATATCCACATCATAGTGCGAGAAACTGGCTCGAATCCGTGGGAGATGCGCCTGCGTTTGCCGGAATGGTGCTCATCCTTTCGTTTGACCCTGAATAACCACTACGTCCAGCATCCTGTCCTCGAGAAGGGATACATCAAGCTGGCGCGAATCTGGCAAGCGGGAGATGTAGTCGACTTGGACCTGGCGATGCCGCCCTTCTTGCTGATGCCTAACCCACGGGTAGATGCCATTCGGGGTTGTGTGGCGATCCAGCGGGGACCGCTCGTTTACTGCCTCGAAGGCTGTGATCAGGAGCTGCCAGACAGCCTGCTTGACCTGCGGATCGACGCGAGCCGACCGCTGGTCATCCATCGGTATGAGAATCTGCTGGACGGCATTGTGACGATAGAGGCAGATGGGTATCTCTTTGATCCACAATCGTGGCAGGGCACGTTGTATCGGCCTGTTGAGGATATGCCTCACACCAATCGACGAGCGCTCCGCCTGAAAGCAATCCCTTACTATGCGTGGGGCAACCGCGGCATCGGCAGCATGCGCGTGTGGATCCCGACGGTCTGATGCACTAGCAAGCTCATGCCCATGTAGCGTCGCAAGAACTCAAGACCAGCAGATTGCAAAGATGCTGGATGGGATTTGCTCATCTATCCGCGGCACGGTTTGAGCTCTGCCTCTCTCCGAAATGAAATCCGCCTGTCTCTACTCGATGGTATGCCGTTTGCTTTTAGACGGCGTGTGGGCAAGCCGTCAACCGAGCTCTAGTCGTCTCCTAGCCACCTGATAGTTTACTGACACCGATAGGGAACCAATGGACACGAATTGGCGGTGCGTTGTGTTGATCAGCTCTCGCTCGGCAAAGCGCAGACCAATTTGAAAGACGCTCTAAGGGTTTCGCGTTCGTGGTAACAAAGCAAGTAACAAGATGGGCAGCAACGCCTAGTCAGATTTTGTTCGATGTCGTGTGACGCGATCAGGGCCGGTGCACGTCAGAAACAACAATGCCGTCAACTTTAAAGACATTGTCTTGCAAAGTGTGCCCTGCGGATGTCATCGAAAATCTTTGACCACTTACTGAGTCATATACGCCGAAGTGCAAGTAATAGGACCCCGGCGGTGTATCCGTCGAAACAGGCACGTCAAATCGATCTACCACCCTTGTTCCGGGAAACCATTGGCTAGATGGCCATAGACCAAATAATGGCTGCCGATCCTTTTGTCCCCATAATGTGTTGTCCTTAACTAAATGGACAAACACTGTATAGTTACGATCGGTTGTCATTAGAAGCTGCCATTCGAACCACACAGAGATCGTCTCGCCCGGCACTACGCTCCGTTTAACCAGACCGTATCCAAGCCAGCGAAGTCGTCGATCGCTCACCACATCGGGCAGATTGATTAATCGCAGTTTCTCTTGTGGGACAAAGACGCACCAATCAGCGGGGTAGCTTTTATATACGTGGGCTAGACTCCAATTTGGAATCGGCTTTCGTAGTTCCAGTCTGCCACTGCGATAATCAATATAGTCGCGAAAGATCGACTTATAACGACTCACCATCATAACGTCTAGGATTACGTAGTCTGCATCGATTGCAGCTGGATAAGCCAAAGCCTGCGATATAGTATTTACAGTGACCGGTAAGATGCGAAAGCGAATCCGATCGGTGTATTTCCAGAACGGTAGCGAATGGCTCGGCCCCCAGAGCACTGTGAATTTGTTCAGTTCACCGGCGGTTAACCAATGCAGCACTTGCTCGGCATCATGATTATGCCAACTGTCTGCCTCAAAGGGATTCTCAAGTGCCTCCACCCTGGGAAGAGTCCCCATCACAAACCAAACTGATGTCGCGATCAGGATTATAAATGACAACCGCGTGGTGATGAGGTTGAAAAGGGTCTCCTCATCGCATAGAGATTTACCATGTATCCTAGACACACCAGTGACCAACAACGACCCTATAAAAAGTAAAATACGCTCGCATACAAACCAGAACGCTTGAGCTGCTAGCAAACTGGCAATTGGTATCAGGAACAAAAAGAAACGTGCCGCGATAACGATGTTGGTGTACCAAGCAAACATCAGGAAAGTTAAGCCGAATAACATGAGCTTAATGACCATCATATGCGCGTTTGTGCGCAAATGTTCAGCGAGATGCGGTCTGGCCACAACAATAGTCCCAACGCCAAGCATTACCATCACCAACAGCGTTAACCACTGATACCCCAACAAACGGGACAAAGTTTGTTCGAAACTAACTGCCCACGGCGTAATAGTTTCCCAGAATGGAAGCCACAGTCGTATAGCTCCATTCCACAATCTTTCTAGTGCCTGGTACAGGGTATGAGTGGCAAAGTAAGTTGTAACTGTCGGCAACGTGTGTGGATCCTCAACCCAGCTCTGCCGCCACTTGTCTAGCCACATGGCATGGGTCGTGGCGAAATTATAAAATGGCGAGCCAAATGCCCAGTAGTTGAATAGAAGCAGAGGCGCTGTGACTACGCTAAAGGTTGCCCCCTGAGCCAATATAGACATGGCTATCCGACGAGGATGAGGCCAGTGGGTTAATATAGCCGCTATTAGACCTGCTATCAACAAGAAGTTCCCCGTACCTTTAGTGAGGTATGCCAAGCCACTGAACAGCCCAACAAGCGTCCATTTACGGAGGCCATCCTTCTGTGAGACCGCGCAATACAGGAAGTACCAACCTATCCAGAAGACGAGAACCAGCAAGCTCTCTGCCAGCGCTGTGGTGGAATGATAAATAAATTCAACATTCAGGCTCAGGATCAGAGCAGCGAGCAACGCGGCTTTCTGTCCAGCGATATATCTGCCCAACAGAAATAACAACAGAATTACTCCAACCCCACATGCGAGGCTCACAATCTTTGCCCAGGTAAAGTAGTTCCAAGAGCGCTTTGCAAAAGGCAACAACAGGAGTGGATAAAGCGGATGGCGCGTACCATCCGATAAAATTCCTTTCTCTTTGAGGTCCAGTCCCAGCTGTAGCGTTACCCCCTGGTCTCCAGCGTTAGAATTACCATTTGCGATTATACCCTGCCAGCCAAGCACTATAAATCGAAGGGCAATAGCGATCAACACTATAAATGTCAGGTAAGCAGATATGGGCAAACCCCTTTGCTTTAGATTGTTATTCGAACAGTGTGGATTGATCATAACTTTCTTCCGTAGTCCCAGAACAAATGGGTTTGGATGTAGTGTTACTGTTATGCGACGCTAATTCCTAACCGCGCTGCAATACCAAGTGTCTGGACGGTCAAGCGGCAGAATTCTGCGTAAAAACGATCATATAAGGCTCGTTGCATCGGCTGCGGCTCATAACGCTGGCGCAGTTGGATCATGCGGCGCAGAGTTGTATAGTGATCGTCCATCGGAATCATTCCGCAGCCCATTCCAGCCAGCAGCGCGGCGCCATAAGCCGCCGCCGCACTGCCTACTTCTGGTACCAGGACGGGCAGGCCGGTCACGTCGGCTGTGATCTGGTTCCACAACGCGCTCTCCGCCGGACCACCTGTCAGGCGCAGCTCGTGAATGGCGATCCCTATCCGTTCCAGGCGTGCGATCGTCTCGCGCAGTGCATAGGCAGTGCCTTCCATTACGGCACGACAGAGGTCACCGCGCGTCGTGGTGGCGGTGAGGCCAAAATAGCAACCGGCGCGCTGCTGCGCAGGGTCGGGATTGGTGGAGATCAGCAGATAGGGGAGATACAGCAGGCCATGTGATCCTGGCGGGGAAGCAGCGGCCAGTTCGTTCATTTGGCGGAACTCAGATTCGCGCGCTGCGCCGAAGAGCATGGTCGCCAGCCAGCGGTAACTGCCACCGGAGGCGACCACCTCACGCATGTCATAACGCACAAACAGTCCCGGGATGACTGAGCATGTCGTGTAAAGATCGGGGTGATAGCCGCCCTCGGCGGTGGAAAAGCACAACAGCTCAGTCGTGCCACGCATCACCACCGACTGGCCCACATCCAATGCGCCCACTGCCAACACGACCACTACCGAGTCCTGCGCACCTGCCACCACCGGCGTGCCTTCACATAGACCGGTGTCCTGTGCCGCCGTTCGGGTCACTCGCCCGACCACAGCGTGGGATTCACATAAGGTGGGAAATTTTTTCTCGTCAAGGCCAATGGCGCGCACAAAATGGCTGTTCCATGCGCGTTTCGTTCTGTCGAAGGACAGGTGGAAGCCCCAATCCGATGTGGTTGCTATGAAGTTACCAGTGAAGCGATAGATCAGATAGCTGAGCGTGGTGAGGAACTTGTATGTGCGCGCATAACGCTCCGGCTCGTGCTCGCGGAGCCACATCATCCGTGGTTCTGGTTGGTCGTAGATATTATTGCCGGTGACGTGCCCCAGCTCGTCTCCGAACAGCTGGCGGATGCGCGCCTGTTGTGCTGTCGCGCGGGTATCTGTCCAGATGAGCGCGTTGCCGAGCGGTTGCCCCTGCGCGTCTACTGGCTGGCAGGCACACCCTTGGGCACTGAAGCTGAGGCCTGCAATCTGAGCAGGGCTGATCCGACTTTCCTCCAGAACTTGGCGCACCGTGTGGCAGACACCTTGCCACCAATCCGCAGCACTTTGCTCCTGGTATCCCGGCGCAGGGGTGAACGTGGGGTGGCTATGTATCGCGCTGGTGAGGATGTGACCCGTCTCGTCGACCAGCACAGCTTTGGTGTTGGAGGTGCCGACGTCAATCCCGAGCAGGTAGTGCATGGAGCATCCCTGTTCTCCAGGTGTGCTTTTCAGTTCAGTTGTTGGCTGGTGTTTCCACGTCGCGTACGGGGGCAATCAGCCATGCTTCCAGCTCGCTGCCGGCAGGGAAGGTCTCCTGCTCGGCCGGCAGCACCAACAGAGCATTGGCACCCACCATCGAGAGCAGACGGCCAGAGCCCTGATAGCCGGTTGTGTGGGCGGTGTAACGACCGTCGGGGTGACGTCGCACCACAGCGCGCTGGAATTCGACCCGGTCAGGTTCGTGTCGGATGGCATGCTCGATGATGACCCGTTGACGTGGACGATACAGGTGGGTGTGTCCGGCCATCTTGAGCAATGCCGGGCGCACATAGACCTCGAAGCTCACCAGTGCGCTGACGGGGAAACCTGGCATGGCAAACACCGGAATGCCATCCACAGTCGCAAAAGTGACCGGCTTGCCCGGCCGGGCGCGCACACGGCCGAAGTGGATCGTACCGCGTGCCGCCAGGTACGGTTTGATCAGGTCCAACTCCCCCATGCTGACCCCGCCTGAAGTCAACACGGCATCGGCCTGGCGCAGCGCACTCTCCAACGCTTCTTGCACAGCTTCCGCTCGGTCGGGGATGCGTCCCCAGTCGAGCGGTTGCCCGCCCGCCTCACGCACGGCGCTTAGCAAGCTGTAGCGGTTGGAGTCACGAATCTGCCCCGGTCGCGGTTGCTCGTGAGGATCGACCAGCTCGTCGCCCGTGGAAAGGACGGCCACCCGAGGACGGGGATAAACCGAGACGTGGGTCCGGCCGATGGTCGCCAACAGACCGATTTCAGCAGCGCCCAACACAGTGCCATGCGAAAGCACTCGTTGGCCGGCGGCTAAGTCTTGCCCTATTGGGCGGACATTATCGCCCGCAGCAGGTTGAACATGGAGGCGTATGGAGCTATCTCCCTCTGGACTGGTGTGTTCAATCATGACCACAGCGTCGGCGCCTGCGGGGAGCGGCGCACCGGTCATCACGTGCACCGCGCTGCCCGGAGTGACGGTGAGCGTGCCCATCGAACCGGCCGGTTGTGCCCCGATAACCCGGCGTACGGGCGATGGATCCGCAGCGATCACTGCATAGCCGTCCACCGCCGAAGCAGCAAAAGGGGGCATTGCTTCCGAGGCATCGATGTCTTCGGCCAGGACAAAGCCCAGTGCATCTGTAAAGTTTATTGTCACTGGCGTAAGAGGACGTACGTGCTGCAGAATTGTCTCGATGGCAGCTTCCACGGAGATCATTGGGTAGGGTGATTCGCGCATGGTTCCCTCCCGGGGACAAATGGTTCGTCCGATTTGGGCAAGAGATCGCCAAAAGCTGCTTGGAAACGTTCCTGGATCAGCTCATCTAGACCACGCTCAAACTGTTGGAAGCGCTGGACATAGTCGGCTGCGGCAGGAGTCAGGCGTGCTCCTCCTCCGCCTACACCGCCTGTTTGGGTGCTCAACAAAGGAACACCCAGGCATCGCTCACATTCCCGGATCTTGTCCCAGGCGCGATGATAGGGGATGTTCAGGCGCTGGGCAGCGGCAGAGATGGAGCCGGTTTCCTGCACGGCCAACAGCAGAGCGACACGCCAGCGGCTGAGCGCCACCTGGCCATTACATTCGATCCACACATTTGCCTTGGCTTGCAAGCTCTCCTCACCTTATGTCCCATCGAGCTCGTCTTCTCTTGACCGCGCGAACGGTGCTGGGATGTCAAAGAATTGTGCCTCTTTTGCACCATTCCGCTTCATAGCGCAACAGCGCCGCTTTACGTCCTACCCCCCAACGGTAGCCGCCGAGCGTGCCGTCTTCGCGCACGACACGGTGACATGGGATAAGCAGGGCAACTGGATTGGCCGCACACGCGCGCGCCACAGCACGCGCAGCATTTGGCCGGCCGAGTGCGGCAGCCACCTGGCCATAGGTGCGTGTCTGACCGCAGGGAATGCGCTGGAGCGCCTGCCACACTTCCCTTTGAAACGGGGTCGCGCGGACGTCCAGAGGCAATGCAGGAGGCGCACGGCGACCTTCGAGATAGGCCAAAACCGGGGTGATATAGTCGGATAGGGCGATTGCGCCACAAGCCAGAGCTGCCAGAGCGAACTCAGTGCGCAGCTGCGCTTCCAGCTCGGCGGCCGTGTCCCCTAGTTTGAGGGCACACACACCGCGCTCCGTGGCTGCAAGCAACAGCCATTCCAGCGGGCAGGGGAGGCATGCGTAATGGACCCGCATAGCATCTCAGCCGATCGTGACCAGGATCTGATTCTGTTCGACGCGGTCGCCCGTCTTGACGCGCACGCTGCGCACAATGCCGCCGCGCGGTGCCTTGAACTCGTTCTGCATCTTCATCGATTCTAACACGACCACCCGTTCACCAGCCGCCACCTCCTGGCCGACGACGACAGGCACATCCACCACCACACCTGGCATCGGCGCCTTGATGAGGATCTCGCCCACTGGCGTCGTCGGCACCCGCTGTAAGCCGGCCAGACGCCGCGTGCGCTCATCCTCCACTTTGACTTCAAAGAGGCCCTCCTGCATCACGAGCAAGTAACGTTCTTCTTGCTCGTCGATGTAGACATCATAGGAACGGCCGTCTACCAGCAGGGAGAACAGATGCGAGCGACCAATGCTCTGCATATCGACGACGTGCGGCACCCCGTTGACCGTCACCTCACCGGCGCGATTGATCTCGATGACGTATTCCTTCTCCTCGATAGTGGCAATGTACTTCACGGGGCGATTCCCTCACCGGTTCAGCGCAGAGGTCGACGCAATGCGTCGCGCCGTGCGGCCATCTTCCACGGGCTGAGACGATCTTGGTGCAGCAGCACCGCTTGCTGCGTGCGCTGATGGGCAAATAGAGTGGCGGCGATGGCCGCGACCTCCGGGATGTGTGGCTGCACTGTCTGCTCGATAGTAAAGTGGTTTTCTAGGAAACGCGTGTCCAATTGACCTCCTTGATAACGGGTGCTGTTCATCACTTGAATATGGAAAGGGATTGTGGTCTTGACTCCCACAATCTGGTACTCCACCAATGCGCGGCGCATGCGCAAAATTGCTTCAGCACGCGTCTCGCCCCAGACGATCAGCTTGGCGATCAGCGAGTCGTAATACGGTGTGATCTGCATCCCCTGATAGATACCGCTTTCCAGACGTACTCCAGGACCGGTCGGTTCCCAGAGGCCCACGATCTCACCCGTGGAGGGCATGAAATTGTGATAGGGGTCTTCGGCCAGGATGCGGCATTCGATCGACCAGCCTTTAATCCGGATGTCATCTTGGCTGTAGCGCAATTTGCGGCCGGCGGCAATGCGCAACATCTCTTTGACGATGTCGACTCCGGTCACCATTTCGGTCACGGCGTGTTCCACTTGCAGGCGCGTGTTCATTTCTAGGAAGTAGAAGTTGCCATCTTGATCCAGGAGGAACTCAACTGTGCCGGCGCTGACATAGCCCGCCTGTTTAGCCACCTTCACCGCTGCCTCGCCCATGCGCCTGCGCAGATCCTCGTTCAGGGCGAGCGACGGAGCTTCTTCGATCAGCTTTTGATGCCGCCGTTGGATGGAACACTCGCGTTCACCGAGGTGGATGACGTTGCCGTGCTGATCCGCCAGGATCTGGAACTCGATGTGGCGGATGGTGTCCAACATTTTTTCCACATAGACGCGGTCATCGCCGAAAGCAGCACGCGCTTCGTTGCGCGCGAGGCGCAACGCCTCGGGCAACTCCTCGAGCGTGTTCACCCGGCGCATCCCCTTGCCTCCACCGCCTGCGGCTGCTTTCACCAACAGCGGGAAGCCAATCGCAGCGCATTTGGCCATCAAGTCGTCGTCATGGAGGGTCTCCTGGACGCCGGGGATGATCGGGATGCCGGCGGCGGCCATAGTGTTGCGCGCCACTGTCTTATCACCCATCATACGCATTGCGGCGGGCGGTGGTCCGATCCAGATGAGCCCGGCGTCGAGAACAGCTTGGGCAAATTCAGGGTTCTCGGCCAGGAAACCATAACCCGGATGGATGCCGTCGACCTGGGCTTTCTTTGCCACATCAATGATGCGATCGATGCGCAGATAGCTTTCGATGGCGGGCGCGGGGCCGATGCAATAAGCTTCCTGCGCATGCCGCACATGGGGCGCCGTGCGGTCCGCCTCGGAGTAGACGGCCACTGTGGCCAACCCCATCTCCTGACAAGCGCGCATGATGCGCACCGCGATTTCACCGCGATTAGCCACCAACACTTTCCTGAGCATCGTGCCCTATACCCTTACAGGGGGATGTTGCCATGCTTCTTAGGAGGATTCTGATCGCGCTTGTTCTGGAGCATCTCTAAGGCATTGATCAAGCGCGGACGGGTATGGCTGGGTTCGATAATGTCGTCCAGATAGCCCCAGCTGGCCGCGACATAGGGATTGGCAAAGGCATTGCGATACTCTTCAATGAGCCGTGCCCGCAGGCGCTCGGGATCATCTGCCTCGGCCAGCTCCTTGCGGTACAGAATGTTGATCGCACCTTCGGCGCCCATTACGGCAATTTCAGCGCTAGGCCAAGCGAGATTCACATCACCACGAATGTGCTTGCTGGCAATCACAATATAAGCGCCCCCATAGGCCTTGCGGGTGATGACGGTGATCTTGGGCACCGTGGCCTCGCAATAAGCGTATAACAACTTGGCGCCGTTGCGGATAATGCCTCCACGTTCCTGGTCCAGGCCGGGCAAGAAGCCGGGAACGTCCTCGAAGGTGATAATCGGGATGTTGAACGCATCGCAAAAGCGCACAAACCGCGCTCCCTTGATGGAGGCATTGTTGTCCAACGCGCCCGCCAACACGCAGGGTTGAGATGCGACAATGCCCACGGCGCGGCCGTTAAGGCGCGCAAACCCCACGATCAGATTGGGGGCAAAATGTTCCATGACTTCCAAGAAATCCCCGTTATCGACCACAGTATGGATGACCTGTTTCATATCGTAGGGCTGGGTAGGGTCGTCCGGTACAATGGTGTTCAAGCGGTCGTCGGTGCGCAAGGGGTCATCCCGGCAAGGAACGACGGGTGGATCTTCCATATTGTTCTGAGGCAGGAAGCTCATCAACCGCCGCAAGATGTAGATGGCATCCTCTTCGTTCTCGGCGATGAAATGCGCCACGCCGCTCTCGGTATTGTGCATCCATGCTCCACCCAGGTCTTCGAAGGAGACCTCTTGTCCTGTGACCGCCTTGACCACATCAGGGCCGGTGACGAACATATAGCTGGTGTTCTTCACCATCACAATAAAGTCCATCACTGCCGGCGAATAGACTGCGCCTCCGGCGCATGGCCCCATAATGCAAGAGATCTGGGGAATCACACCGCTGGCCATGACGTTGCGCAGGAAGATATCCCCGTAGCCTCCCAGCGCCACCACGCCCTCCTGGATGCGCGCACCACCGGAGTCGTTCAGGCCGATCACCGGCGCACCGTTCTTCATCGCTAGGTCCAGCACTTTGCAGATTTTATCGGCGTGGGCGCGCCCCAGGCTGCCCCCCATGACAGTGAAGTCCTGAGCAAATACAAATGTCAACCGTCCGTCGATGGTGCCGTAGCCGGTCACTACGCCGTCGCCCAAGGGCTTGTTATGTTCCATGCCGAAGCCCGTGGCACGGTGGGTCACGAAACAGTCGATCTCGCGGAAGGAACCTTCATCCAGAAGCAGCTCCAGGCGCTCATAAGCGGTGAGTTTTCCCGCCTTGTGCTGACGCTCAATGCGCTCTGGCCCACCTCCTTGCCGGCTCAGCGCTTTCATTTCGCGCAAGCGTTGGATCGAAGGGGTTAGGCTCATAGTCCTTGTCTTTCCCGACCTTTCTTGGATGTGGGATGGTGTGTGAAGAACAGCAAAGGTGACCTCAACGGCACTGCCAGGCAGATTGTTGACCTTGTCGCGTCGGTCACCTTTGCCTCTGCTATATACAAAACACCTGACGAGCCGCTTCGTTGTGACAAATAAGCATGCTCTAAGGAAACATCATACCATACGTGCCAAAGGCGAATCAAATGATGGAGAAGTATTGGAAAACTTGCTTTTGACAAACCCCAACCTTGACGCTAAAATGTTGGTGATTTTATGTGCACCGCACCGAGGCGTTGCCCCTGCGCGAGGACTCTGCGCTTGCCAACCCATCACAGCCGACGTCTTGAGCTCAGGAATTATTGCAACCGATTTATGAAGTCAGTTGAGCAGGAGTCAGAAAGATGAGAATCGGAGTACTTACCGGCGGTGGTGATGTTCCAGGACTCAACCCGACCATCAAGGCACTTGTGTACCGCGCCCAGGACGAGGGATATGAGGTCATCGGCTTCCGGCGCGGATGGTGGGGTCCTTTGCACTACAATTTAGAAGACGATATGTACAACTGGAAATGTGCCGTCCGTCTCGACAAGAACGCGGTGCGCACCGTGGACCGCACGGGGGGCACATTCTTGCACACGTCGCGCACCCGTCCCTCGCACGTCGCCAGCAAGGAGCTGCCGGAGTTCTTGCGTCCGGCGGATTGGGATCCGAAAGATGGCAAGTTGCACGACTGCACGCCGCACGTGCTCAAAGTGTTGGAGCACCTCCGCATCGACGTGTTGGTGCCGATCGGAGGCGATGATACGCTGAGCTATGCCCTGCGCCTGCACGAGGAAGGGGTGCCCATCGTCGCCATTCCCAAAACGATGGACAACGACGTTTTCGGCACCGACTATTGCATCGGATTCTCCACCGCGGTGACGCGCAGCGTCAATTTTATCCACAACCTGCGCACGTCGGCGGGTTCCCATGAGCGCATCGGGATCATCGAACTGTTCGGGCGCAACTCTGGTGAAACTTCCCTGATCGCTGCCTATCTAAGTGGTGTTGATCGCGCCATCATTTCAGAGGTACCGTTTGACCCTGAAAAACTGGCCCGGCTTGTCATGGAGGACAAGCGCAACAATCCGAGCAACTACGCGATGATCACCATCTCGGAGGGCGCGCAGATGATCGGCGACAAAGTGGTCGAATACGGCGAGCCGGATGCATATGGCCATCGCAAGCTGGGGGGCATCGGCATCGTGACCGGTGATGTGCTGAAGAAGCTCACCGGCGAACATATCCTCTATCAGCAAGTTGCTTACCTGATGCGCTCCGGCGCGCCCGACTCGGTCGACTTGATGGTGGGCTTCAACTTCGCCAACATGGCAATGGACCTGATCGTCGAGCGTCAGTTTGGTCGTATGGTGGCCATCCAAAAGGGCGTCTACACGAACGTGCCTATTGAGACGGTCGCCCAAGGCGTCAAACGTGTGGACGTGGATGAGCTGTACGACGTCGATCAGTATCGTCCCAAGGTGCGCCACGTGAACGGCAAGCCGATGTTCCTGTACTAAGTACACGTCCCGGATGGGACAGGTCTTCGGTGCCCCGTGCTCGTTCATCATAATAAAGAGCATGGGGCACTTTCACGTTAAGGAGATCGGGACACGTTTTTGTGATACATAACCGGATGCGAGCACATTTTCCCCAGTGAAGGGTCAAGGAGGTCGGTCATGGAGACACGTCAGCTGGGTTTCACCGATCTGCATCTCAGTACTATCGGCTTGGGCGCCTGGGCGATGGGCGGTGGAGGTTACGTCTTTGGCTGGGGCCCGCAGGACGACGCCGAGTCGATTGCCACCATCCACCGTGCCCTGGACGAGGGCATCAACTGGATCGATACGGCACCCGGATATGGCCGCGGCCATTCCGAGGAAGTGGTGGGCAAAGCATTGGTAGGCCGGCGTCACCAGGTGTACATCGCCACCAAGTGTGGCATCCACGTGCTGCCCAATGGTGAGCTCACCTTCCGGCTCAAGCGCGATTCGGTGCGCCAGGAGATCGAAGACAGCTTGCGCCGTCTGCGCACCGATGTGATCGATCTATATCAGATCCACTGGCCACGTCCCGATGAGGACATCGAGGAAGCGTGGGAGGTGATTGCCGATGCCGTCCGCGCTGGCAAGATCCGTTACGCAGGTGTCTCCAACTTCAACATCAGCCAGATGGAACGGCTCCAGGCCATCCATCCGATCGCGTCCCTGCAGCCACCCTATAGCATGTTGAACCGCGACATCGAGTCCGAGATATTGCCCTACTGTGCCGCTCATAAAATTGGGGTGATCGTCTACAGTCCGATGGAACGCGGTTTGCTCACCGGCAAGATCACGCGTGAGCGCATCCAGGCGATGCCGGAGGATGACCATCGCAAGCGCTATGCACCGTTCCAAGAGCCGCAGCTGAGCGTCAACCTGCGCTTGGTGGAACAGTTGCGGCCAATCGCGGAGCGCAACGGCAAGACCTTGGCGCAGCTAGCGCTGGCATGGGTGCTGCGCCGACCCGAAGTGACCGGCGCGATCGCTGGCGCACGACGTCCCGACCAGGTTTCCGAATTGGTGGGTGCCAGCGGCTGGCAGCTCTCGGATGCCGATTTGAAAGAGATCGAAGCCCTCTTAGCACAACGCCAAGAAACCCTCGCCGAAATGGCCCATTAGCGGGTGGGCAGCCGAGCTAGCCTGGTCCAGAACTATAGAAAGCTGCGCCTTCAAATCTGTCCTTATATAGGCGCAGCTTTTTCCATTATGAAAGGTGAATTTTCCCCGTTCACCCGCCCAGCTGACTACCGGTTTGCATTTCGGGAAAACATCTGGTAAAAAATGGTCTATCCCCATCGACAAAATTTTAAAGACCAGCATAGTTCTACTTGGGCTGAAGTGGTATTAGGTTCTGGTTAGGGAGAGTAAGTTATGGGTAAGGCAAAGGTGGCACGACGAGACTATAGTCTGATCGGGAAGGATGCAGCACTGGCGGTTGAGAAGGGTTTAGCGAACGCTCCGTGGTATATCCCCCCTGTCCCCCGCGAAAAGATGCGCGAGCTGCTCGAGCGGCGCGATGGCCCAGCGATCCGCGATACCATTCTCTGGTTCTTCCTGCTCTTCGCCTTCGGACTGGCAGGCTATTGGCTCTGGGGCACTTACTGGGCCGCTATACCCTTTTTCATATACGGTGTGCTTTATGCCTCGGTCTCCGACTCGCGCTGGCATGAAACCAGTCACGGGACCGCTTTCAAGACCGACTGGCTGAACAACGTGCTGTATGAGATTGCTTCCTTCATGGTGCTGCGCGAGTCGGTGCCGTGGCGCTGGAGTCACACGCGGCATCATAGCGACACCATCATTGTCGGTCGCGACCCTGAGATCGCGGTGCCACGCCCGGCGAACTTGTTGGAGATCTTTTCGAAGTTCTTCAATGGGTTGGCCTGGATCAAGTATGTCCGAGGGGTCTTTTGGCACTGCCTCGGCCGGATGACCCCCGAAGAAAAGACCTATATTCCGGAAACAGAATACCCTAAGGTGTTTCTCCGGGCACGAATATACGCTCTGATCTATCTGGGGGTTATTGCCCTGGCCGCCTATACTGGCAGCCTTCTGCCATTGATGTACATCGGTCTACCTAATCTTTACGGTGCCTGGCTGATGGTCGTCTATGGCCTGACGCAACATGCTGGCCTGGCTGAAGACGTCCTGGACCATCGCCTGAACACGCGCACCTTCTATATGAATCCGGTGCACCGCTATCTCTACTGGAATATGGGCTATCACATCGAGCACCATATGTTCCCCTTGGTGCCATACCATGCATTGGACAAGCTGCATGAAGTGGTTAAGCCCTATATGCCCAAGCCCTATAAAGGGGTTATCGAGGTCTATCGCGAGCTCATCCCGGCACTGTGGCGTCAATCCAAGGATCCTACCTATTACGTGAAACGGGAAGTGCCGGTTGTGGCCGAGACAGCGGAGACGCGCACAGCTATCCAGGTGTTGGTGGCCGAGATGGAAGCCACTCGCAGTGGCTGGGTCAAGGTGTGTCCGTGCCATCAACTACAAAACGAGGAGGTAATGCGTTTCGACTACCATAACAAGATCTATGCCATCTACCGAGCAGCCGATGGCAAGGTCTACGCCACCGATGGGGTCTGCACCCACGGCAACGCGTTGCTGACTGATGGATTTCTGCGTGGGTATCTCATTGAGTGCCCGAAGCACAATGGGCGCTTCGACATCCGTGACGGCTCACCCCAACGGCCGCCTGTTTCGATTCCGCTCAAGACTTATGAAGTGCGCGAAAGCGAGGGACAGGTGTGGCTCAACGTAGCAGTGATCCACGGCTCCGGCCTGGCAGAAGCAGCGCCGACCTATACGTTCCAGGTGGTCCGCAACGATAACGTCACCCCTGTGATCAAGGAATTGATCCTCGAGGTGACGGACACCTCACCTGGCTTGACATACCAGCCGGGCGACTATCTGCAATTCGAGATACCGGCGTATGCAGAGCGCACGTTGAGTGATGTGGAGGTTACACCGCCTTATGATAAAGTATGGGAGGAGCTCCATCTTTACGACCTCAAAGTAGCTAATCCGATCCCGTGTTATCGCAGCTACTCGTTTGCCAGCAATCCGGCTACGGAACGGCACTTGCGCTTCAATATCCGCTTGGCGACGCCGCCGCCTGGTCAGGATGTCTATGCTGGCGTCGGCTCCGCCTATCTCTTCGGCCTGAAGCCGGGGGACAAAGTCAGGGCGATAGGGCCGTTTGGCGCGTTTCACATCCGGCCGACCGATCGCGAGATGGTGTATTTAGGCGGGGGGTCTGGGATGGCGCCGTTGCGCTCCCATATTGCCTATCTCTTCGAGACCGCGAAGACCACGCGTCGGGTGAGCTATTGGTTCGGGGCGCGCACGCGGCGTGACCTGTTCTACCAGGACTATTTTGCGCGCCTGGCCGAGCAGCATGCCAACTTCAGCTTCCATGTCGCTCTTTCCGAACCCCTGCCTGAAGACGGATGGACCGGGCATACGGGTTTCATCCACGAGGTGTTGCAGCGCGAGTATCTCAACACACACCCCGACCCGACGCAGGTGGAATATTATCTCTGCGGCCCGCTACCGATGATCCGGGCAGCGGTCGCAATGCTCACCGAATTGGGGGTGAGTCGCGATCAGATCCTCAGCGACGAGTTCTAGCTATTCAGGCGCAGGATTTCGGCGGCGGTGCGCGCGTCGGTGATCAGCACATTGATGAACTTGCCGCGCAGCGCGCCCAGAATAGCCGATGCTTTGGCCAGGCCGCCGGCCACGCCAACCACCTTGGGTATCTGGGCCAGCATTTGCTGATTGGCCGCGATCAGCCGTCGGTTTAAGGAGATGTCAAGGACGCGTCCCTGCAGGTCGAACTGATAGCCCAGGACGTCGCCGACGGCCCCAGCGCGGGCGAGCTCGCGCAGGTCCGCGTCGGTGAGGAAGCCGGCGCGGTGTAGGCTGGACAATTCGGGATCGATCGTGCCGATACCGGTGATGGCAACTTCGACTTGCCGAATCAGCTCCATCGTGCTAAGGATGGCGGGTTCCTGGAGGAGGGCCAGTGCCGTTGCTTCGCTCTCGACCAACGCGGGCGCGTGCAGAAAGCGGATGGTGGCGCCCAGTTTTTGGGCTAGCAAGCGGGCACACTCCGGCCCGTCCACGGTCGAGTGGCCGCGCGCCACGGCGCCGAGCAGCTGGATCACCACGGCATCGCGCAGCGGAATGTTGGCCACATTGCGCGCCGTCTCATACACGGCGGTGCCCCAGCCGATGCCGATCTTGATCCCGTCGTGCAGCTGGCGCTGTAGGAAGCGCGCACATAGCTCGCCCAGATGCTGGATCAAAGTGGTATACTGGGCTGGAGCTTCGGCCAAGACCCACGCATCTACCAAGCTGAAGGTCCTGACCAGCGTCGCGCCCAGCTCCGCGTCCACGTTGATGAGCTTATTGACCCGGATGACCACGATCCCTTCTTCACGAGCTTCCTGGAGCAGCCGCGATATGGTGGAACGCGACAGGCCAAGGCGACGAGCGATTTCCTCTTGGGTTCTGTTCTCTTCGTAGTACCACGCAGCGACTTGCTCGAGCAGCTCGTGACGGGTCTGGTACATAGGCCGTGTGCTTTTGCTGATATTCCCCAGTCCCTTATCCGTCGCGGAAAAACCGACCTGTTCGCATTCCTCTACACCCGGAGCGCGGATTTCAGCCGCTGGGCATCTTCGAGAGTTTGACGCAGATCTGCCATGAAGCGTGCCCCGTGCGCCCCGTCCACCAGACGATGATCACACGCGAGTGTGGCAATCATCGTCGGAGCGACAATGAGCTGATCATCGCGCACAACCGGGCGCTTCGCCACCCGTCCCACCGCTAGAATCGCCGCGTCGGGTGGACTGATCACAGCTTGAAAGGCATCGATGTCCAGCATCCCCATGTTAGAAAGAGTAAACGTGCGGCCGGTCAAGTCACCGGCTTGCAGGCGGCGTGCCCGTGCACCCGCCTCCAACTCGATGGCGCGATGGGCCAGCTCCAGCAGAGACATGCGCTCTGCATGATGGAGCACCGGGATGATCATCCCGTCTTCCAAGCCGACGACAAAACCGAGGTGTACGGAGGCGTACTCCTCAATCTCCTCCTCGATCAAGCGGGCGTTAAGCCGCGGGTGTTGCAACAACAAAGACGCCACGACTTTGAGGAGCAGGTGAGTGAGCGTCAGGCGCGGCTGGGGATGCATAGCTAGCAGCTCCTCCATCAACGTCTGAGCGGCGTGCATCTCGATCTCTTGGGTGAGGTAAAAATGGGGGATATCGCGCTTGCTGCGCACGACGCGCTCAATGATGGCACGACGCATCGCCGTGAGCGGCACGCGCCGCGCCACCACCGGTTGCGGAACGGATGTTTGTGCTGTGTTCATCGGTCCTTTCCAGGCAGGTGGACGATCCTTCGGATCTCCCCCGGGCCTCTGACCTATTCCGGCAGCGGCTCGTCGGGGTCGGCGATATAGGCCAAAACGTCACCCACCTTGGCGGTTTCGCCAGCTGGCACTTTGATGCGGCGCAAGATCCCGCTGCCGAGTGCCTCGACCTGCAAAACCGCTTTGTCGGTTTCCACTTCAAAAAGCATCTCGCCGCGTTCGACGCGGTCGCCTTCCTGTTTCAACCATTGGAGTATCTTGTACGAATCAGCTGTTTCAGTGAGAGGAGGCATCACTACAGAGGTGATCATGGTCGCCTTTCCTCGCTTTTGTGCTCAAATTGGTTGCCGGGAAAAAACCATCCGCCACTATGCCGAAGTGGACCGGACGGCCACCTCGGCGCCTATCATTTCTTTGACCACCTGGACCACTTGCGTCACGCCCGGAACGACCTGTTTCTCCAGTTGTGAATGTGCTGGCAGAGGCACGTGCAACCCGCCCAAGCGGCGCACCGGTGCTGCCAGGATGTCGAACAGCCTCTCTTGCAGGCTGGCCGCGATCTCTGCCCCGAACCCGCCGAACACACTCGCTTCGTGGATCACCACCGCCCGACGCGTCTTAGTCACGGAAGCGATCAGAGTATCCATATCCAGGGGCGCCAAAGTGCGCACATCCACCACCTCGGCGCTGATGCCAATCTGGCTGAGCTCCTGCGCTGCAGCCAGTGCGGTATGCACCATGTTGGAATAAGCGATCAGCGTGACATTGTTACCAGGTCGTTTGACGTCTGCCACGCCAATTGGAACCGTGTATTCGTCTTCAGGCACCTCTCCTTCTAAGGCGTACAGGCCTTTGTGCTCGATGAACATCACCGGGTTGTCGTCGCGGATAGCGCTTTTGAGCAATCCCTTGGCATCATAAGGCGTGGCCGGCATCACCACTTTGAGGCCAGGCACGTGGGCAAACCAGGCTTCCAGGCTTTGGGAGTGTTGCGGCCCGGCGCCACGGCCGGTGCCCTGTTGGGTGCGGATGACCAGCGGCGCCTTCAGCTGGCCACCGAACATACCGTGGAGCTTGGCAGCCTGGTTGACGATCTGGTCCATAGCCAATGTGGCAAAGTCGATGTACATGATCTCGGCCACCGGACGCCCCCCCACGACGGCGGCGCCCAGTGCCGCACCGACGATGATCGCCTCGGACATCGGCGCATCGATGATGCGCTTCGGGCCAAACTCTTGCAGTAGACCTTGCGTGACTGCATAAGCGCCACCATAACGCCCCACGTCCTCGCCGATCACGAACACGCGTGGGTCGCGTTGCATTTCTTCGCGCAATGCTTCTCGAAGTGCCTCGCGGTAACGAATCCTGCGCATCATGCTCTCCCCTTGCTTGACATAATCTCTTTACGCAAACACGTCTTCCAAGACGCTGTCCAAAGTGGCCGGCGGGCTCTCCTCGGCGAAGCGCACCGCGTCGGCGATAACCTCTGCCACCTTTGCTTCGAGTGCATCCACGTCGGCCTGTGTCATAATCCCCTCCCGAAACAGGTGCTCCTGATAAAGGCGGATTGGGTCGCGGGCGCGTTGTCTCGCCTCCTCTTCTTTGTCTCGGTACGGGCTTGGGTCACCGCGCGAGTGTCCCAGGAAGCGATAAGTTTGCGCGCCGATGAGTGTCGGACCTTCGCCCCGCCGAGCGCGCTCGATAGCCTGCAAAGCCACCTGGCGCACAGCTAGCACATCCTGACCATCCACTTCGATGCCGGGCATGCCATAGGCCTCGCCCTTGCGCGCGAACGAGTGTTCCGCCGTGGCATGCGTCCACGGCAGTGACATGGCATACTGGTTATTCTCACACACGAAAACGATCGGCAAGCGCCACAACGCAGCCATGTTGGCCGCTTCGTGGAAGATGCCCTCCGTCATCGCACCTTCTCCGAAGAAGGCGACAGTGACCCGGCCGTCGTTTTGCAGGCTCGACCATAACGCCGCACCCGTAGCGATGCCGATATGTCCGCCGACGATTCCGTTCGAGCCGAGATGGCCGAGCTGGACATCGACCAAGTGCATCGAGCCGCCACGGCCTTTGCAGTAACCTGTCTCTCGTCCCAACAGCTCGGCAATGATGCGGCGCAAATCGCCACCTCGGGCGATGATATGGCCATGCCCGCGGTGGGTGCTGGTGAGGTAGTCCTGCGGCTGCATTGCCGAGCAGACGCCGGTGGCCACCGCTTCCTGACCGATGCTCACGTGGCACATGCTGCTGGCCAGCTTTCCCTGGAGCAACAGCTCGAGTATCTTTTCTTCCGTGCGCCGGATCAGCACCATTGTGTAATACAAGTTGACCAACGTATCCCGATCTTCCATAAGCCAGTCCTCTTCATTACTTGTTACCGATGAGCCTGCCGTGCGATGTGGCGAGTCATTTCGTGCATCAGATCGCGCATCTGAGGATAGGTGTTGATGTATTTATCCACGAAGAACTGGTAGGCTTCGTGAGTAGCCGGATTCGGTATAATGCGCTCGGTCACGCGCACCATTGCCTTGGCGGCGGCTGCCAGGTTGGGATATGCGCCGCAGCCCACCGCTGCGCAGATGGCGGCGCCCAGCACCGCTGCGGACGCTCCCGCTTCGGTCAGGGAGATCGGCACGTTGCTCACATCGGCGTGGATCTGCATCCACAGCTTGCTCTTGGTCGGTCCTCCCGACGCTACCAGCTCATGGGCGGTGTAGCCATATTGGCGCATCGTGCGCAAGATGTGCTCGGTGCCATAGGCAATGCCCTCCATAATGGCGCGGAACACGTGCGCAGGGGTGTGGGACAGGGTGAATCCCCAGATCATCCCGCGTGCCTCCGGGTCGACATAGGGGGTGCGATTGCCCTGCCAATAATCCAGCACGATCAACCCATCCGAGCCAGGGGGCAATTGGGCGGCTTCCTCAGTGAGCAAGTCGTAGGCGCTGATGCCCAAGGCCTGCGCTTTTTGCACATAGCTGCCGGCGAAATTGTCGCGGAACCAGCGCACCACCGAGCCGGTTGAAATCTGGCCACCCTCTACCGTGTATTGGCCAGGGATCAGACAATCTGTGTAAGCACCAAAGATGCCCTTGCCATGAAATTGATGGGCGGATTGCCCCAAGAGCAGGTGCGAGGAACCCACGATAAAGGCCATCTTACCCGGCTCGACCACGTCCAAACCGAGCATCGCGATATAGGCGTCGGCGCCACCTTGCGCCACCGGAATGCCAGGCTTGAGTCCGAGTGCGTCGGCCGCTTCGGGTCGCAAAGTGCCCACCACCTCGCCGAGATTGAGGATGCGCTGCGGGAATTTGGCCAGCAAATCCCCCAGTCCGATACCTTCGTAGAAATCCGTTGGGAAGCCCCCTGTGTTGCGATCATAATACCAGCGGATGCTGGTGTTGTTGATGCTGCCCACCCATTCGCCGGTCAAGCGGTGCATGCACCAATCCACATACTCGCCCACGTAGCGCGCTTGTGCCCAAACCTCGGGTTGATTTTCCTTGACCCAGAGCGCCTTACATGGCATCCATTCCGCTGACACGTTGCCATAGCCGTTGTATTTGAGAGCCGCGTACCCGCTGGCGGCGATGCGGCGCGCCTGGTCGGCAGCGCGCACGTCCATCCAGATGATGGCCGGACGCAACGGCTGGAAACGTTCATCCATGAAGACCACAGTGCAGCTGGTGAAATCACCGCTGAGACCCGTGATCGCATGCGGATGCAATCCTGACTTCTCAAGCGCCTTTCGCACAGCGCTGACGATCGCCGTCCACCACTCTTCGGGGTTCTGTTCTGCCCATCCTGGGTGTGGGTGATAGACCGGATAGGGCACTGCCTCCGAAGCGACCATCTTCCCCTGGGGATCAAAGATGGCGGCACGCACGCTCTCCGTGCCGCAGTCGATGCCGAGAAAGTGCTGATCTGCCACGTGATCCTCCTTGGCTGGTAGAATCTGAAAATTCTTCGGAAGCGCACGCGCTTAGAAGAAACGGATTTCCTCGCGCCGCACGGCGAGCAAGACAGCAAAAATCAAAATGCCTCCGCGCACGATATTTTGCAGATAGAAGGGTGCGCCCACCATGTTGAGGCCGTTGTTGATGATACCCAGCGTCAACACACCGACCAGGGTGCCAAGGATGTTAGCCTGGCCGCGCTTGATGGTGGTCATGCCCAAGAACACCGCCGCCAGCGCGTCCATTGTGTACGGATCAGCCCCTTGCGGTTGCGCCGAGCCGAGGTAAGAAGTGAGCATCACACCGGCCAGGGCGGCGAAGAACCCACTGCACACCAGACCCAAGAAGCGGTAGCGCTCGGTATTGATCCCGCTGAGCTTGGCTGCTTTGGGATTGGCACCGGTGGCGATCACGTAACGCCCGGCGCGCGTCTTGTTGAGAAAGAGATATTGAACCAGCAACACCGCCAGGGCGAGGATGACAGCGAAGGGCACCCCACCCACGAATCCCTGGCCGATGAATTTGAAGGTGGCTGGCATTTGTCCATAGATGGAGTCGCCCCCCGCATAGGCGAAGTTGACTCCCAAGGCAATGGATGAGCCGCCGATGGTGGCGATCAACGAAGGCACACGAAACACGGTGACGATAAAGCCAAACAACGTTCCGAAGGCGGCTCCGGAGAGCAACGCGACCATGAGTGCCACTTCGAAGGTCTGTTCCTGGCGCACCATCAAGCCGGCCACCAGAATGCCGGCTAAGCTGGCAACCGTCCCAACCGAGAGGTCGAATTCACCCGCGGCGACACAGATGGTCAGACCACCTGCCACGACAGCCAACGTGGAAACTTGGCGTAGAATGTTGAGCAGATTGCGCCCACTGACAAACCGACCTTCTAGAACCCAGAAAGCCACAAAGACGATCACCAGGGCTAAGACCGTGCCGTAGCGTGCGATGAAATCCTCCCAATCGATCGCAGGTAATCTCAGCTTTCCCACTGTCGGGGCTTGCTCCACCTTCATCCCAATTTTTCCTCCTGCTACCTCCAAAAATTAAGATCAAAGACGAGGCTCGGCGATGGCTGCTTCGGCGGCACCCAACATATGTTGCAGGACGGTCTCCTGGGTAAAGTCTGGACGTCTGCCTGAGCAGACCACCCGGCCGGCGCGCATAATATAAATGCGATCGGCCAACACCATCAACTCTTCCAGGTCGGATGTCGCGACGACAACGCCAGCGCCCTGGGCGGCGAGACCACGGATGATATTCCACATCTCAGCACGCGCGCCTACGTCGATCCCTTCGGTCGGTTCATCGAGCAGGAAGACCTTGCCTTGCACGTCTTCGCTGACCGCCAGCCACTTGCCGAACACGACCTTCTGCTTGTTTCCACCGCTCAAGTTGCCCACGTTGGTGCGCAGGCTGGGGGTGACGATACCCAGCCGCTTGACCACGTTGCTGGCGGCGCGGCGCAGGCCTGATTCGGACACGATCCCGCCCGGGGAGCAATCGGGCAGACAGACGACCGTGAGATTTTCCAGCACGTCCAGGCGCATCATCAGCCCCTTTTCCATGCGTTTTTCGGGCACCAGGATAAGCCCGTTACGGATGGCTTGCTCAGGTGTTCGGATGCGCTTGGGTTCACCACGGACCAGGGTGGTGCCGCTGCGAACGTCCCGATAGCCCACCAGGCTCTCCAGCAATTCGGTACGTCCGGCGCCGACGACGCCGGCCAGGCCGACCACTTCGCCGGCATAAACCTTCAGGGACACATCATAAAACCCTTCACCGGATAGATTACGCACCTCCAACAGGACGGGTCTCCCGGTGGCATCTACATAATCCGAGGTGGTCGCGGCGATCTCGTGTCCTACGATCAACCGCGGCACGTCTTCCGGCCGGTAGGCGCTGATCGGTCCGCTGCTGACCACCTTGCCGTCGCGCAAAATGGTGATGTGGTCTGCGATTTCGAACACCTCATCTAGATGATGGGAGACGAAGATGATCCCCACACCACGTTCCTTAAAGCGGCGCAGGGTGTCGAACAGATGCTCGGTTTCCGCAGCCGAAAGAGAGGCGGTGGGTTCGTCCAGGACGATCACCTTAGGGGAAGTGCGCAGAGCACGGGCGATGTCCACCAGTTGTTGCTTGCCGGCACCGAGTTTTTCGACATCGGCGTCGATGTCCAAATCCCCGATGCCCAGATTTTCCAGGAGTTCACGCGCGCGCTGACGCAACAATTGGCTGTTGATGATCCCCAGCTGTGACGGCTCGATGCCCAACAGAATGTTCTCAGCGACTGTCAAATGACGGATGAGTGTGCGTTCCTGGTGGACGACCACGATACCGTATTGGGTGGCATCGCGCGCGTGGCTCAGATGCACCAGCTGACCATCCAGGAAGATAGAACCGTGATCGGGTTTTTCCGCGCCAGCGATGACCTTGACCAGGGTCGATTTACCGGCGCCGTTCATCCCCACCAAAGCGTGGATTTGGGCGCGCTCCAGGGTGAAATCCACATGGTCCAGCGCCCGCACTCCGGGATACGTCTTGACGATGTCGCGCGCTTCGAGCAATGCCATTTTGGGGTAAATCTCCCAAACGTGTTAAAGGGTATGAAACGGTCGCCGCCAACGGGAAGTTGGCAGGCGACCGCTTGCGAATCAAGGACTGGACATCTCCGCCTGGGCCGTGAAGAGTGGATGCCGGTCTATTCTTTGACCATCGCCTGCTCGAAGAAGAGCTGGTAGAAGTCGACCGTCTCCCACGGCATCTTGCCTTCGGGCGGCATATTAACCCCTTTGACGATGAAAGGTGCCGGGAAATCCACCTGTGGCACTGGCACCACCTCTTTGGCCGGCCGCCCTTTGCCCACGATTTCGTCGACGAAGGAACCGGCGAGGGCACCCCACAGCTCGAAGGCCTGTGCCGGCGTGGCCACCAGCGGATAGTCCGGGTTGCGCATCTCTTCGACGGCCGGAGGATGGCCATCGGCGCCAACCACGAAGGCATCCTTGACCGTCATACCCTGGCTGACCAGCGCTTGCGCGGCCGCTTGCGCGGGTTCATCCCACGGGCACCAGATGGCATCGATGTCCTCGCCATAGCGGTTGATCCAATCGTTCACGGTGTTGAGCGTGGTCTCGAAGAAACCTTCGTATTGGATGACCTGGTCGGCCAGCACCTTGATGTTCTCATTTTCCGAGAGGACGGCATCTCGCACCTTGCCACGCTTGCGTGTCCCGTGATGGAAGTTGGCGGTGATGGTGCAGATGTTGGCCTCGGTCTTACCCTCGCCCAGCAGGCGCTGCACCAGGTAGGAGGTCATATGGGAGCCCATCACATAGTTGTTGGAGGCGATGTCGCAGATCGCCGGCGGGTAGTAGCCCGAGTCGACCGACAGCATCGGAATACCGGCCTTGGCAACAGCTTGCAAGGCACCCTGAGCAGCGGTCAACGTGCCGAAGGTGACGATGATAGCGTCCACTCCGCGTGAGACCGCATCTTCGATCGTAGCCGAGAGCTGCCCCGGATCCCCCTTGGCATCGGTCACGGTGACGTCCCAGGGGAGGCCGGAGGCCTTCAGCCAGTTCTCAAAACCCGCCTTGACACGCTGATTGCTCTGCGCCGAGAGCTGCTGGCACAAATAGGCGATTTTGAGCTCTTTCTTCTGGCGCGGCACATCGGGTCGCACATGGGAGAAAAGGTCTTTGGCAAACGCTGCGGTTACCGAGTTAGAAAACGCCAATCCGGCAGCACCGAGTGCGCTGGCCATCAGAAACTCACGTCGTGTTACCTTTGACATAAAGCATGTCCCCCTTTCCCTTCCTCATTGAATTGACTTAGCCATTGCAGATTTGCCTTGTCATTTGCGGAAATGATGAAGACCGGCGCGCTGACGGGACTACTGGGTAACATGGGCGTGCTCCGCTGCACATCACCCCCTTTCAGAAATGTCACCATCTGCCCTTACTCACTATGATCCAGTATAACACTCGCATGCACATATGTCAATCATTTGGACAAATGTGCAAACATTATATAAATTTAAAAACCTGTGAGGTTTGGTAGATCTAGGGGGATCCACAGAGTCAGAAACCCAGGTGAACGGCTAGATAAGGCGCTTAGAAGGGTACATCCTAGGGCATGCTGGGAGATGCCGGGGTCAGGGTGAGGAGCAGCGGAGAACCCTCCTCAACTTTTTCCCATATCTGGTCCACCACCTGCCCACGCTGTCCCATGCGCCCCATCGATTTTCCGTTGACGATCGCTTCCACGCCGCCGGCGTTGCCCACGCGCACAGCCACTTGCCTCTGTCCATTCCAGTGCTTTTCGTCGCCCGGCCGTAGAATGCCCTCGAACTCTTTCACCCCGTCCACAAACACCTGTACCCAGGACTCCTCGGTGATGCGCAGTTCCACCGTGACACCGGTGTAATACACGGGGGTGGGAGTGTGCGTGGGAGTGGGGGTGAGCGTGGGCAGCGGAGTAGGCGTCGGCAGGATAAAAACGGCTTCCTCGGTGGGACGCATCGACTCTCTTGCGCTCTCCAGCAGGCGCGACCATTGTTCCTGAAGGGCGTAAAAGGCCCCCACAAGGCCACCCACCACGACCAAAACTACCAGGACAACAACCAAGAAATCACCCGGCGTGCGCGTCGAAGCGCCAATGGGGATGTCCTTGTAGACGATGCCCCTCTCGGACAGCATCGCACCGTCGTCCGGCACCTCTAACGGGCGTGTCAGCCCCTCAAACATGCCCACCAGGACGTCTGGATCCAGCTTGAGCACCGAGGCATAGCTGCGCAGGAAACCACGCCCTACCACCGGGTCGGGCAGCTCCTCAAAGCGTTCCTGTTCTAAAGCTTCCAAGTAGCGGCGCTGAATGTACGTGATGGTCTGGACATCCTCCAGGGTCAGACCCAGCTCCTCACGGGAACGCCGCAACAGATCACCCAGCTCCTTCACCCATCACCCCTATCGTATGGTACGGCAGTTCTAGCATAAACGAGCCGGAAGCAAAAGTCAAGGTAGTGGGTGTGCCAGGAGATAAGCGGGGTTCAAACCGAACC
>JANXAX010000300.1 GCA_025062175.1 Anaerolineae bacterium
ACCAAAATACAACTCGAGTGCGTTACTCTGAACGGAGAATCCTGTTATTATAATAAGGAAATCGTCACAGGAGGATGAGATGATAGAGGTTGCTCTGCTTAGCCATGTGAGTTGGATGGATTATTGTCGAGCGAAAATCAGGGTGGGCAAGAAGAAACGGGAGGTTTGCCATGGCTACGATAAATATGGACTCCCATTTCAGCTGTCTTGTGATCACATTCTTAGTCGGACTCGTCATAGGTATTCTGATCGGGGCCGGCATTGCACGTCCTCATGTGTCCTTCTGGTAAGGCCCAAAGGGTGAGAGTAGGGATTGCGATGGTGAGCTCAGTCTGGTGTAAAGATTCTCGCTTTATTAGAAGTCATCCGTGTGTAATGTATATGGATGAGTAGCCTCAGTCTACCGATGTCCGGTGGACCAGCTGCGCAGCGGCCACACCCAGCCCCAGCGTGATCCAGAACAGGGCGACCAGATGGATGAAATTGATATTGAAGAAGAAATGATCGAAAACTCCGCTGACCAGTGCTCCGGCCAGCGCAGCAATACAGGCCAGTATGTATCCCTCGCTTTCTCCATCCCGCGGTGCGCGTTGTAGCGCCCGCAGCGTCACAACAAAATAGACAACCACGACAAGCAAGAAGAGGGACAAACCGACCAGACCCACTTGCTCGGCCATGAGCAGGTATAGGCTGGACACTCCCAAATAAAGGTCGATGTCAGGCGCACCGATGAAGCCCACACCTATGAACGGATAGCGACTGATCAGGATGAGAGCATCCTTGTACTCACCGAAACGCATCTGGGTGGCCAGGTCTTCCCCGCGTAATCCTTCCCACAGACGGGTGACATATACCTGAGTGGGCGGCGAGATTAGGAACAGGATGGCCAGCACAGCCAACAAGATTAAGATTTTGCGGTAGCGCAGGATGCCCACCAGGGTGAGTGCCAGCACCAGTCCCACCATAGAACCGCGCGAGAAGGTCAATAGGAGACCGAGCGCGCTCAGTCCGGCAAAGGGTATCAGCCACAAACGTGGCAAAGCCGGACGCGCAGCAAAGAGTTGTACCACTGCAATGGCAGTCACGATGACGAGCAATCCACCCAGTGCGTTGGGGTCGATGGAGGTGCCGATTGCGCGCATCGGTTGGCTGGGGTCGTCTTCAACATAGCGCAGAATCCCCGGACCGGCGGGATAGTTGAACACAGCCAACTTGGAAAGGATGTTCACCGTCCATGCTTCGGGCAACACGTAGAATAACACGCCTAACGCACCGCTGATGCCGCCGGCTGTGATGAGCGTAACTATCATGCGACGCAGCGCGCCCATGTCGTGCACTTGATATAGCACCACAAAGAAAAGCAGGATAGCTAGCAGCACCTCGACGAAACGACGGAGTATCGTCAGGCTGAGCGCTGCATGGGCCAGGCCGGCCACAAAGGTGACCAAATTCCACAGGAGGAAAGCAAGGATAGGTATGCCCAAGCTGGAGGGCTCGAAAGTGCAACGTTCACGAGCCCTCGCTCGCAGCAGAGAAGTGGCAAACACGGCCAGCAAGGCCAGGTCGATAAACGTCGGGCGGAAGCCGATTTCCAGCGGTAAAGCTGCGTAGGGTAGGAGGCAGATCAGAATCAGGAGCAAGGGCAGCCCCCATTGGTCGGAACGCAGCAACAGTGTCGCGACGCCCAACGCACCCAGCAAGCCCAGTGCCGGCAGGGCACCCAATCCACCGATCAGCGCGCCCACCACGACACCCACCAGCAGTGCAATGCCCAGCGCGCTGCCGAGGGCAAGACGTGGATCATTGGAGGCAAGCCAGACGCGCAGCTGGTCTAAAGTGATGTTATGAATCATCTCTTCTCTTTTACCTCACCCCTTGCACACCGCGCGCAAGAGCGGAACATCACTCTTCACAGCAATTAGATGTTGCCCCCAGTTGTGGCGAGAGGTGACCATCTGACCATTCTAGTAGCACTTCGACATAGTCCTTTTCCTGACCCAAAAGGCGCAATCGTATCCCTGTGGAAAGATTGTACAGACCGATGCGCAACCAGTAGCGTTCATTTGGTGATTTTGGCAACGGGCCGAGCGAATAGGTATCGAGCACAATCTCACCTGGATCCCACCAGGAAGTGGGATAACGGCCGCGTTGGGGCATGTTGTCTTGTTGAGCTACTAAATCACCTCGTCCATCGACTAAATGCACGAATACGGTGTAGTCATAGGAAACAAGTTCACGTACCTGCCAATATAGAGTGATTGAAAGGGTATCTAAAGTATTAGGGCTCGAAAGATCTAGACCTAGCAAAGAAATGTTATCCTCAAAATGTGCTGATAGCTCAAACATCGGGTGTGGTGACGGCGTATCTTGAACACGTAATTTTCCTAATATCACGCTACCAGTGACAGACCATTGGTCGCCGATCATGACCGGGATTCGCGTTAGAGATGTACGGTGATACAGTCCTAGTTCGAAGCGATAAACCCCCTCCAGAGCGTCGGATGGTATTGTGAAGCGATACATTTCTACAAGGGAAAGGTTTGGCGGCCAAATCTGAGAATACAAGAGCAAAGAGTCTCCCAGAGCTTTGTTAACTTGACCAACGCGCCGCTCGCTTTCCAGATGATAGAGGTGAACGAACAAGTCATAATCGCCTTCGACGAAACGCAGTGCCCTCCACACTTAGATAGAGGGCTACCTCTCGACCACGTCTGACCAGCGCTGGCTGTACCGCGTAGCCGGTGAGTGCCAGTTCGTCTTTCCAATGTGCTTCAATCGGGTGCAATGGTGGCAACTGAGCCCATAAGCGAATAATATCGCGCTCGAGGGCACAAAGACGCACTACCGGTTGATCCTCGGCAGTGGCCAGAACAGCACATGGTATACCGCGCGTGCTCGCCGCTAATGTTTCAATATGCTCGCCGGATAGTGGAGGCAACAGATAGACATCTCCGTTGCCATCAGGTCGAGGTTCGAGAAGATACCAGTTTGAAAAGATTTTCTCCCCATTTTCATAGGGTAGAATGATGTCCACCATGTTCGTGTCTAATCGAGTGAGCACTTGCTCAGGCAAAAGACTTGATAGCACAGGATACCTTGCTTGTAACAAGAACATATTGGTGGGATTGCCACACAGCTTTCTGGGGCATAATGTGTGGTGCCTTGCGCCATGATTAAGGTGCTGAATCAACGCTGGCGTATAACGTCCACGTATATCGTGCTCAGAAGCCCAAATACCAAAATACTGGACAGACGTGGTAGTTCCTCCGAGGGCTAGCAATAACAAGCTGGGGATCATCGGAGCTATGTCATCGTGATCGCGCAATAGCGACATCTCTTTTCGATTTAATCGGGAGAACAGCGAGGTGACCAAAGTTGTGATGCCTAGGGCAGCAAGGAGACAGACCACCGGCCAAGCAACGATACCACGTAGGATAGTAGTCGTAGCGTCCCAATTCTGCCGCGACAGCAGCACTGGCGACCAACCGAGAACCAGCCAGATGAGAACGAACCAGGCAGTACCGCGTCGCAGGTTACGCATGCAGACCAGAAGGCCAGTCAGCATAGGGATACCAAAGAACGGAGAGAGGCTGGGCCACTGACCTAGCCAAATGCCACCGCCGAACTGGATCAAGAGCAGCCGGCTAAGATTCGTGATCAAGGTGTTTCCCAGTCCCTCTTCTGGTAAAGAGATTGCTTCGACACGGCTGGTGAATGCATATGGATGGCTGATGAAATATACCACGAGAGGCA